>NZ_DLTK01000063.1:0-21122 GCF_002500885.1 Brevundimonas sp. UBA7838 | reverse complement strand
TGCGCCCCTGCGGCCGGCCCCGGCCCCCGCTGCGGCATCCGCGCCCGGCGGCGAACCTGTGTCCGTGTTCAGCATGCAGGCGGCCGCCGCGCCGATGGCGGCGACGAGCAAGACGCCGGCCTATGCCTATGCTGACGAGGAACTGGAGCCGGCGGCCGACGCCTTCGACCGCGCGTCTGCCCCGACCCAGCCGGCACCGGCTGATCGTCTGGACGCCCTGGCCTCGCGTCCCAAGCCCAAGCCCGCCGCTGAGGCTCCGCGCCCCACCGGCAATGTCGCCGGCACGGGCCCGAAGGCTACGGCGGGTCTTGAACAGCTGAAGAAGGCCCAGGCCGTCGCCGAGATCGTCCGGGAACAGAGCGACTACTATCACGCCACGAAGACGACGATCTTCAACGCGCTGATGAACACCATCGACCTGGCCCAACTGGCGCACCTGGACCAGAAGGCGGCGTCGGAAGAGATCCGCGACATCGTCGCCGAACTGGTGGCGATCAAGAACGTCTCCATGTCGGTCGCCGAGCAGGAGCATCTGGTTCAGGACATCGTCAACGACGTTCTGGGCTATGGTCCGCTGGAGCCGCTGCTGAGCCGCGACGACATCGCCGATATCATGGTCAATGGCGCAGGCCGCGTCTTCATCGAGGTCGCGGGCAAGGTCCAGCTGACCAATGTCCGTTTCCGTGACAACACCCAGCTGATGAACATCTGTCAGCGGATTGTGAGCCAGGTCGGCCGCCGCGTGGACGAGTCGAGCCCCATCTGCGACGCCCGCTTGCCGGACGGTTCTCGCGTCAACGTCATTGCTCCGCCGCTGGCCATCGACGGTCCCACGCTGACGATCCGGAAGTTCAAGAAGGACAAGCTGACGATGAAAAATCTGGTGGAGTACGCCTCCATCAGTCCCGAGGGCGCGCGCGTTCTCGGCGTCATCGGCGCCTCGCGATGCAATCTGGTCATCTCGGGCGGCACCGGATCGGGCAAGACGACCCTGCTGAACACCCTGACGGCCTTCATCGACCCGACCGAGCGCGTCATCACCTGCGAGGACGCCGCCGAACTGCAACTGCAGCAGCCACACGTCGTGCGTCTGGAAACCCGCCCGCCGAACCTGGAAGGCCAGGGCACGATCACGATGCGGGATCTGGTCAAGAACTGCCTGCGGATGCGTCCCGAGCGGATCATCGTCGGCGAGGTGCGCGGACCCGAGGCGTTCGACCTGTTGCAGGCCATGAACACGGGCCACGACGGCTCAATGGGCACGCTGCACGCCAACAGCCCGCGCGAGGCCATCAGCCGCATGGAGTCCATGATCACCATGGGCGGCTACGGCCTGCCCTCCAAGACGATCCGCGAGATGATCGTCGGCTCGGTCGACGTCATTATCCAGGCTGCCCGCCTGCGCGACGGTTCGCGCCGCATCACTCACATCACCGAGGTCGTGGGCCTGGAAGGCGATGTGATCGTGACGCAGGACCTGTTCGTCTACGACATCACCGGCGAGGACGAGAACGGCAAGATCATCGGCCGTCATCGCTCGACCGGCATCGCCCGTCCCCGCTTCTGGGACCGGGCGCGCTATTACGGGCTGGAGCGCGAACTGGCCGACGCTCTGGACGCGGCGGAGTAGGACGATGCTTCCGATACTCGCCGCCGTTCTGGCCTTCATCACCATCGGCGGACTGGGCTGGGTCTTCGTCGGCGGAGACGATTCGTCGGCCCAGGCGGTCAAGCGCGCCCAAAGTCTGGGCGAACCCAAAAAGAGCGCTGCGCTCGCCCGCAAGGCGGCCGCCGCCAATACGCCAGAGGCGCGCCGCAAACAGATCCTGGTTCAGCTTCAGGACGCCGACCGCCGCGAGCGCAAGGCGCGCACGACCCTGGCGTCGCGCCTGAAACAGGCAGGCCTGAGCCTTAGCGCGACGACGTTCTACATCATCTCGGCCGTGGTCGGGCTGGTGACCGGCCTGGGCGCGCTGATCTTCGGATTGCCGATCCTGGTTGTCATCGGCATCGCGCTGATCTTCGGTATGGGACTGCCGCGCTGGATCGTGGGTTTCCTCGGCAAGTCGCGGATGAAGAAGTTCTCGCTGGAGTTCCCTAACGCCGTCGATGTGATCGTGCGCGGCATCAAGTCGGGCCTGCCGGTCCACGAATGTTTCAAGATCATCGCCCGCGAGAGCCCGGCGCCGCTGGGACCGGAGTTTCAGACGCTGGTCGAGGGCTTGGGCGTCGGCCTGACCCTGGAGCAGGCGCTGGAGAAGATGTACGGCCGGATGCCGACCTCCGAACTGCGCTTCTTCACCATCGTCATCGCCATCCAGCAGAAGACCGGCGGCAACCTGGCCGAAGCGCTGGGCAACCTGTCGGCCGTGCTGCGCGCCCGTCGGATGATGGGCGAGAAGATCAAGGCGTTGTCGTCCGAAGCGCTGGCCTCGGCGGGCATCATCGCCTCTCTGCCGCCTGCGGTCATGACAATGGTCATGTTCACCACCCCCTCTTACATGATGCCGCTGTTCACCGATTTCCGCGGCAACTTCATGTTGCTGATGGCAGCGCTGCTGATGGCGACCGGCATCTTCGTGATGAAACGCATGATCTCGTTCAAGTTCTGAGGCCGGGATCATGGAAAGCTTCATCCGTTTCAGCACCGACCCGCAGAACCTGCTCAGCATCGGCGTGGGTGTGTTGGTCTTCGCCACGGTCGTCACCCTGTTGTCGTCGATGACGGGCGGGGTTGCGCTGGACAAGCGAATGAAGGCGGTTGCGGAACGCCGCGACGACCTGAAACGCCGGTCACGCGCGAACATGGCCGGCGGTCAGGGGGCGCTGCGTCACACCGACGACGGGTTCAAGAAGCGGATTGTGGATCGGCTGAATCTGTCCAAGCTTCTGGAAGATCCCAAGGTCGCGGGTCAGATGGTGCAGGCGGGCTATCGCGGGCCGCGTCCGCTGACGACCTTCTACTTCTTCCGCTTCACCTCGCCCTTCATCTTCATGATCGTGGCGGCGTTTTATCTGTTCGTGATCAAGGTCGTGGACTGGCCCACGATGAACAAGGTGACCGCGACGATGGCGGCGGCGGTGGCCGGCTTCTATGCGCCGAACATCTATTTAAAAAATCGGATCGACAAGCGCCGCGCCTCGATCATGCAGGCGTTCCCTGACGCGCTGGACCTTCTGCTGATCTGTGTCGAGGCGGGCATGTCGATCGAGGCGGCGATCGCCAAGGTCAGTCAGGAAATGGGGCCGTCATCGATCGATCTGGCCGAGGAACTGTCGCTGCTGTCGGCGGAGTTGAGCTATCTGCCCGACCGTCGCATAGCCTACGAAAATCTGGGCAAGCGCACCAACCACCCGGGTGTGAAGTCGGTCGCGACCGCCATGACGCAGGCTGAGACCTATGGCACGCCGCTGGCCACCGCTCTGCGCGTCATGGCGAAGGAAAATCGCGATTTGCGGATGTCCGCCGCAGAGAAAAAGGCCTCGGCCCTGCCGGCCAAACTGACCGTGCCGATGATCCTGTTCTTCCTGCCGGTCCTGTTCATCGTCATCCTGGGTCCGGCGATCCTGTACGTCATCGACATGATGAAGGACGGGCGTTAGGCGCGCTCCGCCGCCGCCTTAAGCCCATGGGCGGCGCTTTCGAACGCCGCCTTGATCGCCGGGCGGTGCTTGTCGTGGAACAACTCGCCGCGAATGCCTGAAAAGCGGATGCCGATGGCGACGATGCAGTTGCCGGGCGCCAACTCCTCGATCTGGATATAGCGCAGGCTCTGGAACAGGAATCCGCGCCGTTCCGCCCAGACCAGCCGCGCGCGCGGCTGCCATTCCACCACTTGGGCGGACGACTGGCGTTCGGCCATGTCGGGCCACGCCTCGGTCATGGTCAGACGGCCGCCATAGGCGATGGCGCCCTCGACGTCCTTGTCGATCGGATTCCAGGCGCCCCAGCCGGACAGGTCCGCGACCAGGTCCCAGATGCGGTCCGAGGTCGCCTGAACGCCGACGCGTTTTTCGATGCGAGTGTCATCCATGGTTTCGCTCTGACACGGCTGGCCGCCGGAAGAAAGGCGCCGAGCCTCAGTCGGCGGCGTCGACCCGCTTCAACCGCCGTCCGTCGTCCAGCGCCAGCCGCGTCTTGACCTCGAACAGATCGGCGCCGGCCGGAATGATCAGCAGCTTCTTGGGCTGGGCCGTATTGACGGCGACGACGGCGCCCTTTGGACAGATGTCGAAACAGTCGGCGCCGACGACTGTCAGCTCGCCCTTGCGACCCTGTTTGCCCTTCTTGAGGTGCAGATATTTTCGTAGCGCCTTTTTCAGCGTCAGATCGCCGCCGGGGCCGAAGCCGCCGTCCAGCTTTTTGGAACATTTGCGACAGACCAGAACGACGTCGCGCCATTCGGTCTTTGCGCTCTTGAAGGCCTTCT
Source organism: Brevundimonas sp. UBA7838 (assembly GCF_002500885.1). NCBI lineage: Bacteria > Pseudomonadati > Pseudomonadota > Alphaproteobacteria > Caulobacterales > Caulobacteraceae > Brevundimonas > Brevundimonas sp. UBA7838. The sequence goes on along the minus strand of NZ_DLTK01000063.1, from coordinate 16,692 downwards.
CACCCATGCGGACAGAAATCGCTGTTCGCGACGGCTTGCACAAGCGGGTGCGGCGCCGTCACCTGTCGTCGGGCTGAAAATTTCACGGGACCTTCACATGCGCCGATTGTTCGCCGCCTCCACAATGGCGCTGTTGCTCGCCGCCGGCGCCGCTCAGGCGCAGGTCGCTACGGCCAGCGTGGATGCCGCCGTGCAGCGCGTCATGCCAGAGGTCGTCGCGTGGCGGCGCGACTTCCATCAGCATCCGGAACTGGGCTTCGCCGAGACCCGCTCGGCCGGTGTGATCGCCGAGCATCTGCGGTCGCTAGGGCTGGAGGTCCGCACCGGAGTCGGCAAGACCGGGGTGATCGGCGTGCTGCGCGGCGCACGGCCGGGCCGGACGGTGGCCCTGCGCGCCGACATGGACGCCCTGCCGGTGCAGGAGGCGACGGGCCTCGACTTCGCCTCGAGCGCGACCGGGACCTATATGGGCAATACGGTGCCGGTGGCCCACGCCTGCGGCCACGACATGCATATGGCCATGCTAATGGGCGCGGCCGAGGTGCTGGCGGGGATGAAGGACCGGATCGCCGGCACGGTGGTCTTCGTCTTCCAGCCGGCCGAGGAGGGCGCGCCTCCGGGAGAGCCCAAGGGCGGGGCGGCCCTGATGATCGCCGAAGGGGCGCTGAACGATCCCAAGCCCGAGGCCATCTTTGGCCTGCACGTCGTGCCGGGCCGTCCGGGCAGCGTCTTCTATCGGCCGGAAGGGTTCATGGCCGCCTCGGACCGCGTGGATATCCGCCTGAAGGGCAAGCAGACGCACGGCGCCTGGCCCTGGCGCGGGATCGATGTGATCGCGGTGGCGGGCCAGGTGGTCGAGACGGTCAATACCCTGACGGCCCGCACGGTCGATCCGACCACGACCCCGACCGTCTTCACCATCGCCACGATCAACGCCGGCGTCCGCTACAACATCATCCCCGACAGCGCGACCCTGTCGGGCACCTTGCGCACCTTCGACACAGCCCAGCGCGACGCCCTGGTCGCTCGCGCCGAGACCGCCATCGACCATGTGGCCGAAGCTTACGGCGCCACCGCCGAGTTCGGCGTCAAGCAGAATGCCGCCCTGGTGTTCAACGACCCCGCCCTGTCCGCCTGGCTGGCCCCGGTCCTGACCGAGGCGGCGGGCGAGGGGAACGTCAACGCCGCGACGCCTCCGACCACGGTGGCCGAGGACTTCAGCTATTTCCAGCAGGTCATCCCCGGCGTCTTCTACCATCTCGGGGCCAGTCCCGACGGCGTCGACCCCGCCACCTCCGCGCCCAATCACTCGCCGGAGTTCTCGCCGAACGAGAAGGTCTTGCCGCTGGGGGTGAAGACGCACGTCCTGACGGCGTTGCGGTTCCTGGAGCGGAGTTAGGCAACGGCGATTGCAGCGTCATTCGACGTCGCAAACTGACCCATTGCGGACGTTGTCGACATCGGCAGGGTGTGAACATGCGAAACCAACAGTTTGCGGATAGCCCCCTGACGCTGCGTCGGTTTTCGCAGGTGATTGCTCTCGCCTTAGCGGCCTTGGTCTACTGGGCATGGTTCGTGCGGCCAGAGGTCGCGACCAAGGCCGACGATGCCTTTTCAACGTATGTGATTGCGGGAGTATTGGTCGCCGCTATTTTCGGACTTGTTTTCCTAGCCCTGCGCATTGGGGCGAGCGGGGTTACCGCCTATTGGCGGGGAGCTTCTGGGTCGGACCAAGTGCAGCCAGTGGCAACGTTGATCGCCGCTACCCTTGCCATCCTTTTGACAGTCGGTGCCATACAGTTTTCTCTCGGCAACCTTGACTCAAATACCGCCACTGCGGCCAGTCTTCTGGTCTGGGCCTTGGTCCCGGCGGCCTTTCTGCAATTCGGCCTGGTCAAGTGGCCGTCGCGCCAACGCACCGCGTCAACGCTAACGCTCATACTTTTTGCGGCTCCCGTCGCAATCTTGATGGCGGCATTCAGCTACAACAGCTTTTTGAAAGCTGACGGGCAAATGCCCATGCCAGCCATCGGTCCGCTGATTGTTATTATCGCGAAAGTTGTCGTCGCCGCCGCCGCCGAAGAAGTCGTGTTCCGGGTCCTGTTTCTAACGGCCTTGCTGGAGCGAACCGCTTCGCGATTCCAGGCCGTCTTCCTGTCCAGCGTCCTGTTTGCGGCCATGCATGCGCCACTGTTTCTTTTTCAACCAGTCATTCAAGGCGATTGGCAACTCCTCGCTCTGGTGGCCGGTAACTATGCGTCGGAGTTCGCCATGCATGTTCTCGTCGGGCTAGTTTTCGGAGTGGTCTGGTTACGGACAGGCTCCATCGCCCTGATCTCCATCTTACACGCCATCGTCAACATCGGCCCCGCACTAGCTGGCTACTTTTGAGCCACCTGCGCTTCGCCTCCCTTACGCAGCTCAAATGTCCGCTAACCACCCGTATCATACCGATCGGAAGGTCCGGTTTGAGGTCGGCCGAGTGTTTTAGTTTGAATAGCCACGGCCGCGCTTACAGCCGCTCGAACACCGACTCGATCACCCGTCGATAGACCGCCGTCAACGTCTCCAGCTCCGCCGTCGGCACGCGTTCGTCGATCTGGTGCATGGTCTGGCCGACCAGGCCCAGTTCCAGAACCGGACACAGGGCGCGGATGAAGCGGGCGTCGGAGGTGCCGCCGGTGGTGGAGGCCTCGGGGCGGCGGCCCGCCACGGCCTCGACCGCATCCTGAACCGCCTCCACGAAGGCGCCCGGCTCGGTCAGGAAGGCCTCGCCCGAGCACAGGTGCTCCAGGGTGATCTGAAGCCCGGTCTCGGCCTGCATGGCGCCGGCCTCGCGGTTCAGCCAGTCGATCAGGGCGTCGCCCGTATGGCTGGGGTTGAAGCGGATGTTCAGCCGCGCCGTCGCCTGGGCCGGGATGATGTTGGTCGCCGGATTGCCGATGTCGATGGTGGTGATTTCGAGGTTCGACGGGGGGAAGTTGTCGTAACCATCATCCAGAACATGGTCGTTCAGACGGGCCATTAGTTTCGCGATCACCGGGGCCGGGTTGGCGGCGCGCTCGGGATAGGCGACGTGGCCCTGTTTGCCTTGGACGGTGATCCAGGTGTTCAACGAGCCGCGCCGGCCGACCTTGATCATGTCGCCCAGCTGTTGCGACGACGAGGGTTCGCCGACCACGCAGGCGTCGATGACCTCGCCCTCGGCCGCCAGGGCCTCGACCACCCGTTTGGTGCCGTGCAGGGCGGGGCCTTCCTCGTCGCCGGTGATCAGAAAGGAGAGGGAGCCGGCGGGTTCGCCGTCTGCGATGACCTGGGACACGGCGGCAACCCAGGCGGCGATCCCGCCCTTCATGTCCACCGCGCCGCGGCCGTACAGGACGCCGTCCCTGACCTCGGCGTTGAAGGGTTGCGACGACCACTGATCCGACGGGCCGGTCGGGACCACATCCGTATGGCCGGCGAAACAGAGGTTGGGCGAGGCGGTCCCGCGCCGCGCATACAGGTTCTCGATCCGCGCATGGACGCCCTGTCCGCCCGGTCCCTCGAAGGCCAGGCGGCGGCAGGTGAAGCCCAGCGCCGTCAGATGGCGCTCCAGCACATCCATCGCCCCTTCGTCGGCGGGCGTGACGGAGGGAATGCGGATCAGGTCGCGGGTCAGTTCGACAGGATCGATAACGGGAGTTGATGCGCGGCTCATGTGGCTATGCTTTAGGGATAATCCGCGTCTGCGAGAAGACGGTGCGCCCCTGCTGAAGCCGAGACCTTGACCACAGAATCCATCGACACCGGCCCCGCCGCCCCGCCCGTTCCGCCGTCTCCGCCAGAAGGCCCGTCCAGCCCGTGGGGCATTCGCGACTTCCGCCTGTTGTGGTTCGGCCGCGTGGTGGCGGTGCTGGCGATCCAGATCCAGTCGTCGGCCCTGTTGTGGCAGGTCTATGAGATCGCGCGGCGCGATCATCCGATCGAGGAGGCCAGCCTGTATCTGGGGCTGGTGGGGCTGTGTCAGTTCCTGCCGCTGCTGGCCTTCACCCTTCCCGCCGGGGCCATGGCGGATCGGCGCGACCGCAAGCGCACGGTGTGGATCTCGATCCTGGTCGAGGCGGCCTGCGCAGGATCGTTCCTGGCCATGGCCCTGCATGGAAACCCGCCGCTGTGGGGTCTGTTGGCGGTCGCGGCCCTGTTCGGCGCGGCGCGGGCGTTCCTGGCCCCGGCCAGCCAGGCCTTCCTGCCGATGGTGGTGGGGCGCAAGGCCCTGCCGCCGGCCATCGCCGCTCAGTCCATCGCGTTTCAGACCGGGGCCATCGCAGGCCCGGCCCTGGGCGGGGTGATCGTGGGGGTGAACGTGCCGCTGGCCTATGCGGTGTCGCTGGGCATGTTTCTGCTGGCCGTCGCCGCCTTCATCCTGATCCGCACCAGCGGGAGACCTGCGCCCCAGGCCAATCCGCTGTCGCCGGTGGATTCGGTGAAAGAGGGGCTGGCCTATGTCTGGAAGACCAAGATCGTGCTGGGCGCCATTTCACTGGACCTGGTGGTGGTGCTGCTGGCGGGCGTGGCGCTGCTGACGCCCATCTTCGCGCGCGACATCCTGCATGTCGGGCCACAAGGGTTCGGCCTGTTGCGGGCCTCGTTCGGCGTGGGGGCCATGGTCATGGCCATCTATCTAAGCCGCTATCCGATCCGCCAGAACGGCGGGCGCTGGATGTTCGCGGCGGTGGCGGTGTTCGGCCTGTGCACCATCACCTTCGGCCTGTCGCGCATCGTCTGGCTGTCGGGTCTGGCCCTGTTCATTGGCGGGGCGGCGGACATGATCAGCGTTAATGTGCGCCAGACCCTGATCCAGCTGGCCACGCCCGATCATATGCGTGGGCGGGTGTCGTCGGTGTCCATGCTGTTCATCGGCGCCTCGAACGAACTGGGCGAAGCCTATTCCGGCGTCATGGTCCGGCTGCTGGGCGCGGTCGGGGCGGCGGTGTTCGGCGGGTTCGGCGCCCTGGCCGCGACCGGGGCCTGGGCGACGATGTTCCCGGGGCTGAGGAAGGCGGACAAGCTCACTTGAGTGGCGAGTATCGCGTAAAGAGTGGCGAGGACGATAGCGAACGGCTCGTCACTCGCCACTGACTACTCGCCACTCGGCGCGATCACCACGCCTTGAAATGTTTGGACAGCTTCAGGCCCTGGTTCTGATAGTGGCTGCCGCTTTCGCCATACAGGCGGCTGGGGCGTTCGGTCAGGGGTTCATAGACCAGGCGGGCGACGATCTGGCCGTGTTCCAGCAGGAACGGCGTGTCGTGGGTTCGGACTTCCAGTACGCCTTTCGAGCCCGCGCCGTGCGCCTCGTCGGTGCCGAAGCCGGGGTCGAAGAAGCCGGCGTAGTGTACGCGGAACTCGCCGACCGACGGATCGATGGGGGTCATTTCGGCGGCCTGATCGACCGGGATTTCGACGTCGTCGGACGAGGCCAGGATGTAGAACTCGCCCGGATCCAGCAGCAGTTCGCCACGGCGCAGGCTCAGCGGCTCCCAGAAGTCGCGCGGGTCGTGGCCGTCGATGTGGTCCAGATCGACCACGCCCGCATGGCGACGCCCGCGGAAGCCGACGATGTCGCCGCCTTGCAGATCGACGCCGACCGAGCGGGTCTCCAGCTTGGGCGGGTCGCCGGCCTTGAGCCGCAGCTGGTTCAGGCGCGTGCCGGGACGGACCAGGATGGAGAAGGTCTGGGGCGCGACCTCCATATAGAGCGGGCCGTCATAGCCTTCTGCCACGTCATCGAAGCTGGCGCCCTGATCGGTCAGCAGACGCACGAAAACATCGACGCGGCCGGTCGAGCTTTTCGGATTGGCGCGGGCGATCAGGCCCTGGGGCAGTTTCAGCCGCTCCTGAAGGCGCACGATATAGACGCAGCCCTTTTCCAGCACGACGCCCGCCTCGGTGATCTCGATGGCGTGCATGGCCACGTCTGCGATGCGGTCCTCGACCTTGCGTCGCCCGGGCAGGAAGGAGGCGCGCACGCGCCAGGCTTGGTCCGACAGCCGCAGATCCAAGCTGGCCGGCTGGACCTGGTCGTGGTCGAAGGGCGTGTCGGACGTGACGGCGCCTGTGGCGATCAGCGTCTCGATGGACTGGGCGGGCAGGATGCCGGGACGGGGCGCTTGGAAGGAGCTCATGGCGTCTGTCTCACACGGTTTTCACGACTTGTCTCCAAGTCGCGCTTGCAGCCCGCGCGTGGCGGGGCGAGCATATAGCCCATGCACGATGGTCCTGCCTATACCGCCGAGACGAACGGCATCCTGATCCGGGTGCGGCCCAGCTATCTGGCGGGCCAGTCCGATCCCGACGAAGGCCGCTGGGTCTGGGCCTACCAGATCGAGATCGTGAACCTGACGGGCTCGACGGTGCAGCTGATGGCGCGTCGCTGGACCATCACCGACGGCCACGGCCATGTCGAAGAGGTGCGCGGCCCCGGCGTGGTCGGCGAACAGCCGGTGATCGAACCGGGCGGCAGCTACGCCTACGCCTCGGGCTGTCCGCTGGGCACCGACAGCGGTTCGATGGTGGGCGCCTATTATATGACGGATGCGGACGGGCGCAGTTTCGAGGCGCAGATTCCGGCGTTCTCGCTGGATACGCCGGATGCGCGGCGAGTGTTGAACTGATCGAAGGGCGGATGGGGCTGCGTCAACCCGGATGAACCGCAGCCCCGCCCCTGAAGTCTCGCCGGCCGCTTGCGCGAACCGGCGAGGGGGAAGTCGGCTCCATAAGGAGCATCTTTTTGGCGCTACGTCGCGACTTGAGCGCAGTCATGCGCCCTTCGCGAAACGCCGCGCTCATGTCGCGCGAAGCGCGGTAGCGCCCTTAGATGTAACGCCGCAGGCTGCGGGCCAGGTCGGAACCGCTTTCCTTGGAGCCGCGACGGACTTGCGGCTGGTAGGCGACACGGGCGTGTTCGACGCAATAGACGCCTTCCGACGAGCGGCGGCCGCAAAAGCTGAACTCGCGCGACGACGGGTCGCCGATCGGCCATTTGCACATGTGGGCGCCCAGCGTCATCACGGTCGCCGTGCCCGGCAGGTCCGGGATCGGGGCGGGGACGGGGGCTGCGGGTTCGACCGGCTTGGGCTGGACGGCTTCCAGACGGCGCGGGGCCGAAGGTTGCTGCGCCGGAGCGGCAGGCGCTGGGCGCGGACGCGCGGTGCGGAAGGTCGCGGCGACGGTGCGCGCCGGTTGCGACGGGGCGGCCCGGCCCGACAGGCCCAGACGGTGCACCTTGCCGATCACGGCGTTGCGGGTGACCCCGCCGCCCAGTTGTTTGGCGATCTGGCTCGCAGACTGGCCCTCAAGCCAGAGCTTCTTTAGCGCGCCTACGCGGTCGTCGGTCCAGCCTGCGGTCATGCCACCCTCCAGCGAGTTTGGATTCAATATCTAGGTCCAGGCTCCCCCTCCGGGGTCTTGACCTACAACTAATCGTAAACCAGCCGTTAAGAGACGCAAGATGTGCGAATCATCCTGTCCACAGAAACCAGATATTGAATCATCGTTAAGGTTAAGGCGGCGCCGTCGTTTTCGGGACGATCTCGCCTGATCTCTTGCGAAGCGCGGCGGTCGAGCGCATCTGGCGGGCCATGACCGATACGCCCGATCTGATCTCCACCCGGCCTGCCGGCCTGCCGCAGCCGCGTCGCTATCCGGGGATCAACTGGATCGGGGTGCAGACCCTGTATCTGCGCGAGGTGCGGCGCTTCTGGAAGGTGGGCGCCCAGACGGTGGCGGCGCCGGTGGTCACGACGCTGCTCTATATGCTGGTGTTCGTGGTGGCGCTTCAGAATGCGCGGCCGCCGCTGCACGGCACGCCATTCGCCCTGTTCGTCGCGCCCGGCCTGATCATGATGGCCATGTTGAACAATGCCTTCGCCAACGCCTCGTCCAGCCTGATCCAGGCCAAGATCATGGGTACGGCGACCGACTTCCTGACCCCGCCGCTCAGCCCGCTTGAGCTGACGCTGGGCTTTACACTGGGCGCCGCGACGCGCGGTCTGGCGGTCGGTCTGGTGACGGCGATCTGCGTCTTGCCGTTCGCGCCGCTGGGCATCGCCAACATCTTCGCCATCGTCTGGTTCGCCCTGGCCGCCTGTTTCATCATGGGCATGACCGGGGTGCTGGCGGGGCTGTGGAGCGAGAAGTTCGACCACCTGTCGGCGGTCCAGAACTTCATCGTCATGCCGATGACCTTTCTGTCGGGGACCTTCTATCTGGTCGAGAACCTGCCCGAGCCGTTCCGGGCGCTGAGCCGCTACAACCCCTTCTTCTATCTGATCGACGGCTTCCGCTACGGCTTCATCGGCCATGCCGAGAGCAATCTGACGGTCGGCGTCATAGGGTCGGCCGTGCTGATGGCCGTCATGGGCGTTGTCTGCTGGCTGGTGTTCCGCTCGGGCTGGCGTCTTAAGAGCTAGATCGCTACCTGTTGCGGATCGCTCCCCGAGAGGTCCGCTTCATGCTGTTTCGTTCGCTCGTCGCCGCCACGGCCCTGTTCGCCGCCACATCCGCTTTTGGGCCCGCCTTCGCTCAGGAAGCGACGCCCCAAGCCGGCGACCGCCCCGACATCGCCGCCGGCGCCGCCCAGTTCATCAAGCCCACCAACGCAGAGCGGACCCAGGTCCTGGTCGGCTTCCTGACGACGCTGGGCTTCACGCCCGAAATTCAGACGTTCGAAGGCGGCAACCAGGCCACCGGCCCGATGGAAGGCGCCAATGTCGTCGTCACGGTGGGCGAGGGCGCCAAGGACATCGTGCTGACCGCCCACTATGACGCGGTGAAGCTGCGTGACGGGACGCTGTCGCAGGGCATCGTCGACAACGTCGGCTCGGTCATGGCGATGATGGAGGCGGCCAAGACGCTGGACATGGCGCTGGAAGGCCAGCCGGTCGCCCACCGCTTCGTCTTCGTCTTCACCGACCAGGAAGAGCTGGGCCTTCTGGGCGCCAAGGCCTTCCTTGAGAAACACGGCAAGGACCGGATCGCCGCCGTCATCAACGCCGATGTCGCCGCCTATGGTCAGACGGTCATGTATGGCGAGAACAATGGGCCGCAGTCGGCCTTCGTGCTGGAGACGCTGCGCGGCCTGTGCGCCGAACGCGGCTTCGACTGCATGCCCTATCCGACCTATCCGCCCAGCGACGACCGCGCCTTCTCGGCCGCGGGCGTGCCGGTGGTGTCGATGGGCACTCAGGATGCGGTCGGCGCCCACCAGATGTGGCTGGCCTTCAACGGCGGCAAGGACAACGGCCTGAAGGAAGGCTTCGTCCCGCCCGTCTTCCAGCGCATCCACTCGACCGAGGACAAGCTGTCGTATCTGAAGGGCGTCGACGTTGCTCGCTTCGGCCTGTTCATTGCCGATCTCGGCCTGGCCTTGGACAAGAAGCTGGTTGAAATCCAGGCCAAGGACGCAGCGGTCGCCGCCGAAACCGCACCGGCGGCCCCGGCCACGACGCCCGGCGGCGAGTGACGGCGGTCATCGAGGTTCGCGGCGTCCAGCCGACGCCGAAGGAGGGGCGGGCGGCCGTCAAGGCGTGGCCCGTCGTCCGGCGCTGGGCGGATCTGCCCGTGTTGTTTCTCGGCGGCGCCATGCTGGCGACCATCGCCATCTGCGTTGGTTTGCCCCTGGAGCGGACGGGCTGGATCGTCGGCCTGCAGTTGGTCGGGCTGTACGGCTTTATCGGGCTGTCGGCCCTGGCGCATTACAGGGTCATGGCGGCGGCGCGCCGGTCCCCGATCGCGCAGAAGCCAACCGACTGGCGCATCGATGACAGCGGTCTGGCCTTGTCGGGGGCGGATTTCGAAACCCGCATCGGCTGGCGCAATCTGGTCGCGGTGGTGGAGGAGAGGGATCGCCTGATCTTCGCGGCCTCGCCCAACACCAACTTCATTTTGCCCCTGCACGTGATGGAGACGGATCAACGGCCGGCGTTGCGCGTCTTGATCGCCGATGTGCGAGCGCGAGGCGTCCTCGGCGCCGGTGTTGACTAAGACCCGCGCGCGTCCGACAACGCCTGACCGTATTGATCCGGCTCCGTCGCGCTCGCGCCGGGGCCGTCTCGCTTTTGGAGGTCTTGGTCCCGTGTCCACTGAGCATTTGATGGGTGTCTACAATCGCGCGCCGCTGGAAGTGGAACGCGGCCGAGGCGCGCGTCTGTGGGCGACCGACGGGACCGAATATCTCGACTGCGTCGCCGGCATCTCGACCAACGGCCTGGGCCACGCCCACCCCGAACTTGTCCAGGCGGTCAAGGATCAGGCCGAGAAGCTGTGGCATGTCTCCAACATCTTCCGCATTCCGGGTCAGGAAGCGCTGGCTGACGCCCTTTGCGAATCCAGCTTCGCCGACGTGGTCTTCTTCACCAACTCGGGCACCGAAGCCGTCGAATGCGCGCTGAAGACGGCGCGCAAATACCACGCGGCCAATGGCGCGCCTGAGCGGATCGACATCTACGGCTTCGACGGCTCGTTCCACGGTCGGACCTATGGCGCGATCAACGCCGCCGCCAACCCCAGCTATACCGAGGGCTTCGGCCCGCCGATGCAGGGCTTCCACCAGCTGAAGTGGGGCGACCACGAGGCGATCAAGGCCGCCATCGCCAATCCCACGACCGCCGCCATCATCGTCGAGCCCGTGCAGGGCGAGGGCGGCTGCCGCGCCATGCCCGAACAGTGCCTGCGCGGGCTGCGCGAACTGTGCGACGAACACGGCGTCCTGATCATCTTCGACGAGGTCCAGTGCGGCATGGGCCGGACCGGCAAGCTGTGGGCCCACGAATGGGCGGGCATGGCGCCGGACATCATGGCGGTGGCCAAGGCCCTGGGCGGGGGCTTCCCCATCGGCGCCTGCCTGGCCTCGGCCAAGGCGGCCAAGGGCATGACGGTCGGCGTTCACGGCTCGACCTTCGGCGGCAATCCCCTGGCCATGGCCGTCGGTCAAAAGGCCCTGAGCCTGATCAACAGCCCCGAGACGTTGAACAACGTCAACGAGGTCGCCGGCTATCTGAAGCAGCAGTTCGCCGGCCTTCAGGAACGCTTCCCCGACGTGATCGCCGACGTGCGCGGCAAGGGCCTTCTGATCGGCATCAAGATGGTGCCGAACAATCGCGAGTTCATGGCCCTGGCGCGCGACACGCAACGGCTGCTGATCGCCGGCGGCGGGGACAACTGCGTGCGCCTGCTGCCGCCGTTGAACCTGACGCTGGACGAAGCCCGCGAAGCCGTGGCCCGTTTCGAAGCGGCCTGCGAGGTCGCCCGCGAAAAGCTGGCGGCCTGAGCCCGACATCTGCTCATTTCCGCGAAAGCGGGGACCCAGTTCTTTCGAGAACACGGGGTGGCGGATGAAACACCCGACGGGCGGCTGTCGCCCACAGCACTAGATCTCCGCCTTCGCGGGGATGAGCGGAGCTAGACATATGGTCCGGCACTTCCTCGACATCCACCGGCTGGACGCGGCGGATCTGCGCGCCATCCTGGACGACGCCCATGCCCGGAAGGCCGCCCGCAAGGGCTGGCCCCAAGGGCGCGCCGACGCCGATGCGCCGGGCAGGGACCGCGTCCTGGCGATGATTTTCGAGAAGAACTCGACGCGCACCCGTTTCAGCTTCGACGCGGCGATCCGCCAACTGGGCGGCTCGTCCATCATCGCCACGGCCTCGGACATGCAGTTGGGGCGCGGCGAGCCGGTGGAGGACACCGCCCGCGTCCTGTCGCGCATGGTCGATGCGGTGATGATCCGCGCCAACGATCACGAGGATGTCGAGCGGTTCGCCCGCGTCTCGACCGTGCCGGTGGTCAACGGCCTGACCGACCGGTCGCACCCTTGCCAGATCCTGGCCGATCTGCAGACGATCGAGGAGCATCGCGGGCCGATCGCCGGCAAGACGATCGCCTGGATCGGCGACGGCAACAACGTCTGCCACAGCTTCATGCACGCGGCGCCCAAGTTCGGCTTCCATCTGAATGTCGCCTGTCCGGCGGAATACCACCCGGACCTTCGCGACCTGGCCAAGGGCGGCGACGCCGTCACCCTGACCAGCGATCCGCGCGAGGCGGTCAAGGGCGCCGACGTCGTCGTCACCGACACCTGGGTCTCCATGGGGGATCAGGACTATGAGGCGCGCCTGGCGGCCTTCGAACATTACGGCGTCGACGAAGCCCTGATGGATCTCGCCGATCCCGAAGCGGTCTTCCTGCATTGCCTTCCGGCCCACCGTGGCGAGGAAGTCACCGACGCCGTCATCGACGGGCCGCGCTCTCTGGTGTGGGACGAGGCTGAAAACCGCATCCACGCCCAGAAGGCCGTCCTGGCCTGGTGCTTCGGGGGATGACGTTGGATGACTGGAAGGCGATGTCGACCGCGTCGCGCTTCTGGTTTGTCGTTGTAATGCTGCTGGCTGTTTCGGTCGGCGCCTTCGCGCTCTTCACCGCGGCGGCGCCGACGCTTGATCCCGGCAAGTTCTGGTATGAAGCCATCACCGTTGAAGGTCGCGTCAGCATATCGTCTTACAAGGCGCTGCCGGTGCTCGTGATCACTGACGGAGAGGGCCGTAATCATGCGTCGCGATGCAACCCTTATGCTCGTGACCAGGCCTGCGTCGATTTGGCGCTGGCCAGAGGGCTGCGCCAAGGCCAGCAGGTCAGCGTCGGATTTATAAGAGCCAAGTTCTGGCCGTTAGCTGAAGACGCGATCGTCCACTTGGCCTCGAACGATCATGTATTTCTTGAGTGTGCCGATCGGCTCGATGCGTTGGGAGTGGACCGCTCGCGAATATCCGGAGTCGAGCGAGTATCTGGCTGCTGACTGTAAAAGGCCGGGGATCGCTCCCCGGCCTTTCCAGATCACCACGGACTAGTGATCAGTCTGCTACAGCTTCACATCCGACACGCCGCCGACATCCGGGACGCTCTTGGTCAGGTTGGCCTTCAGGACTTCGTAGCCGAAGCCCAAGGCGCCCTTGTCGGAGACCCAGACGCGACCGTCGTCGGCGTCGAACCGGATCAGGGTCAGGTGGGGATCGTCCTTGCCGTCCGGGTACCAGGCGGCGACGACGGGGTTCCAGTATTTCTCGATGCGGCTGCGGTCCTGATCGATGGCCAGGCGGCCGTGGATGCAGGCCTGAACCTTGCCGTCCTTGGCCTGGTAGCAGAACATGCCGTTCTGGCCGCCGCCGGCGACGTCACGGGCGAAGTCGGTGTCGTCGCGGGTGAAGAACCAGATGGTCCCCGTCTCGTCCTCGCCGAAACCGGTCATGGGCTGGTGGTGATAGCCGGGGCGATCGATGCCCAGCATGCCGGTGTTGGACTCCTTCAGGCTTTTCCAGAATTCCTTCTCGGCCTCGGCGGGGGTCAGTTTGTCGGACACGCGGTCTCTCCTTGAGTGGTTCGCAAGGTTCAACCGACCGGCCGTAATCAGGTTCCCGTCTCTAGGCGCCGGGTATCCAGGGCGCACGCTCGGCGCCGAACAGCGTCGCCAGGTGGATCAGCAGCAGCATGGCGATCGCCGCCGCCCCGACCATCAGGAACCGCCACGGCATCAGGCGCGGTCCCTTGAACGGATCCGGCGGCCGGGCGCCGCGCCATCCGCAAAAGACCATGACGGCGAGGGCGACGCCCAGCAGGACGAGGGTGGTGGTCAGGTTCATGCGCCGCAGGTGGCGAAAGCCGCGGCGCTTGGCAAGCGAACCCTTGCCGGGAGGTTAATCTTCATGCCGCGTTAACCGAGATGATTCACAAATCCGGCTGTCTGGCGCGATGTCCACAGGATTGGAATATCGCTGCTAGATATTGCGGTTAACCATCAGTTTACACCCTCGATATTGACGGTATAGCCTTCGTCGCATGGGCTGGGAGACGAATCAGTGAGCGCTGCAGCGCCGTGGAGCGTTAAGGGAATCGATCCCAAAGCACGCGAGGTCGCCAAGGATTTGGCGCGCCGGTCCGGCATGACGCTGGGCGAATGGCTCAACTCCATGATCATGGAAGACGAGGAGGAGGGCTACGCCACCCTGCCGCGTCGCTCCCAAGCCGCCGACTACGAACGCCGCAACCGCAGCCGTCGTCTGGACGACGCCTATGACGTCGAAGACAGCCAGCAGCGGATCAGCGCCTCCATCGATGTGATCGCTGCGCGGCTGGAAGCCGCCGAACGCCGCTCGACCGTCGCCATTCAGGGCGTGGATCAGGCCGTTGCGGGCCTGATGCGCCGGCTGGACGGTCAGGAGGCTGAGGCCCAGGGCGCCGCACGCCGCATCGACGACATCGCCGAGGAACTGCGCGAAGGGCATCGCCGCCTGCGCGCCTTCGAACGCGACACCGGCCCGTCGACCCAGGAAGCCTTCGGCAAGATCGAGACCTCGCTGGGCGCGCTGACTGGGCGCCTGTACGACATCGAGGAACGCCAGCGTCTGGGCGTCAGCGATCTGCGCGAGCGGATGGAGGCGGTCGAGAAGGCCGCCGGCCCCGGCGTCGGCACGGAAATGCTAGCCCAGGTCAGCGCGCGTCTGGACGAGGCCCAGAACCGCACGACCGAAGCCCTGAAGACGCTGGAACGCTCGTTCGCCGCGCTGGACCAGCGGATGCGGACGGCCGAAAGCCGCGTCGAGCCGGAAGGCGCGCGCGACCTGGCCCGTTTCGAGAAGCTGGCCGAAAGCCTGTCGCGTCAGATCGACAACAATCGCGCCGAGATGATGCAGCGCCTGGACGCCGCCGAAACCGGCGCGCGCATCGACCGCATCGAACGCGCCGTCCAGGCCGTTGGCGATCAGTTGAAGGCGTCCGAAGAGAAGGGCGCCATCGGCCTTGAGGCCATGGGCCGCGAGGTCCTGCGCATCGCCCGCAACCTGAATGCGCGGGTCAAGAAGGTCGAGACGGACAACGACGGTCGCACCGACGCCGTCGCCCGCGCCGCCGCCGACGTCGTCAGCCAGACCATCGAAACCGAGGTCGCCCGCCGCGCCGCGCGTCTGGACCAGGAGTTCGCCCGCCACGTCGACCGCGTCGACCAACGCCTGACCGCCAGCGACGATCGCCACGCCATCGCCCTGGAGAAGCTGGGCGGCGAGATCACCCGCATCTCGGACCAGCTGAGCGATCGCATCGCCCAGTCCGAGCGCCGCTCGCAGCAGGCGCTGGAAGACATCGGCCGACGCCTGTCGGAAAGCTCGGACAAGATCGAGCAACGCTACGACCGCGCCTCCGGCGAGCTGGCCGAGCGGATGCGTCTCAGCGAAGAGCGCACCGCCCGTCTGCTGGCCGAGGCCCGCGAAAGCATCGACGCCCGCGCGCCGACGCCGATCCGCGACAAGCCGCTGGACAATGAGCCGGCGTGGACCCCGGCGCGACAGGTGCTGGAACGCGCCGCCTCGGCGACCATACAGGCGCCGATCCAGTCCGCATCCATCGAAGGCGACTGGCGCGCCGCCGCCTTCCCCGATGAGACCTTCACCGACCAGGACGCCTGGTCCAGCGATCCGGTGACGCCCGAAGTCGCGACCGCTGCGCCCTTCCCGTCGGCGCCCGTCGTCCAGACCGAGGCCGAGCCCGTCGAGGCGCTGGCCGACGACATGCCGATGCGCCAGGTCGATCCCGACGGCGTCGAACCCATCATCCAGCCCTTCAGCGGTTTCGGCGGCGCCGACGTCGAGGACGCGCTGGAGGCGACGTCGCCGGGCTTCTCGACCGCACCGACCGAAAAGCGCAGCGCCGCCGTCCTGGACGCGGACGACGACGATTTCGGCGGCGAGACCGAGTTCGTGGATCCGCGCCGGCTGCGCTCCAGCATGGAAGCCGCCGCCGCCGCCGGCCGCGCCGCCTCGACCCGCAGCACCATCGACGCCGCCCGTGCTGCGATCACCGCGCCGGCCGAGCCGGAACCTGCGCCCCGGTCGGGCTTCGGCCTGAAGCGCGGCGGCAAGTCCAAGCTGCAGGAACGGCTGGACCGGCAGGCATCCAAGGACGGATCGACGGTCAAGAAGGCCTTTCTGGCTTCGGTTACGGCGGTCGCCCTGACCGGGGGCGTCTATGGCTATCTGTCCCTGACCGACGGCGGAGCCCCGGACTTCGAGATGCCCAGCTTCGGCGGCGGCTCGACGACAAACGGCGCCGTGCCGCTGGCCGCGTCGGCGGTGACGCCGACCGGCCCGAAAGCGACCTTCGACATCGGCGGACCTGGGGCGGCGGATTATGAGGCGGCGATCGGCAAGCTGGAGGCCGGCGACAGCACGGGTCTGGACGGCATGAAGCGCGCCGCCAACCTGGGTTACGCCCCCGCCCAGACCTATCTGGGTCAGCTGTATCTGGATGGCGCCAATGGCGTGCCCGCCGATCCGGCCCAAAGCCGTCAGTGGGGCCGTCGCGCGGCCGAGGGCGGCGATCCGCGCGGGATGCATCTGTACGGGATGCAGCTCTATGAAGGCGACGGCGGCGCGACCAATCAGGCCGAGGCCCTGACCTGGCTGCTGAACGCGGCCGAGCGCGGCCTGCCGGACAGCCAGTACAATGTCGCGCGCATCTATGAGACCGGCGCCGACGGCGTGGCCAAGAATCCGACCGAAGCGCTGAAATGGTACATGATCGCCGCGCGCGGCGGGGATGCGGAGGCCCAGGCCGCCGTGACGCGCCTGCGTCCGACGGCCAGCGCCACGGCCCAGCGCGAGA
>NZ_DLTK01000005.1:3126-3359 GCF_002500885.1 Brevundimonas sp. UBA7838 | reverse complement strand
CTTCTTCTATCGTCAGATGCCCGAGCTGATCACGCGCGGCCACGTCTATATCGCCCAGCCGCCCCTCTATAAGGTCTCGAAGGGCAAGCAGTCGCGCTACCTGAAGGATCAGGCCGAGATGGACGCCTATCTGATCGAGGAAGGTTCATCAGAGGCCGAGCTGGACCTGTCCACGGGCGAGCGTCGCCTGGGTCTGGACCTGCAGTCCCTGGTGCGCGAGGCCAAGGCCTTCA
>NZ_DLTK01000005.1:1914-2939 GCF_002500885.1 Brevundimonas sp. UBA7838 | reverse complement strand
TGCGCGAGGCCAAGGCCTTCAGCGCCAGCGTCGATCGCCTCAGCCAGCGCGCCCCCGCCTTCGCCATCGAACAGGCGGCGCTCGCCGGTCTGTTCGCCGAGCATTCGGACATGGCGATCGCCTCGGCCGCCGCCGCCGTGCGCCTGAATCTCTATGCCGAAGAGGGCGATGGCGAGTGGACGGGCGCGCCGGGCGAACAGGGCGCCGTGGTCTTCACCCGCACCCGTCGCGCGGTGCAGGAGACCATCGTACTGGAGGAGACCCTGATCCGCTCGCTGGACGCCCGTCGTCTGGCCGAACGCGCAGCCGCTTTCGACGGCGTCTTCGTCGCCCCCGCCACCTACCGCCGCAAGGACAAGTCCACGACCATTCGCGGTCCGCTGGACCTGCTGACCGCCGTGCTGGACGCCGGCAAGAAGGGCCTGTCGATCCAGCGCTACAAGGGCCTGGGCGAGATGAACCCCGAGCAGTTGTGGGAGACGACGCTGGACGTCAATGCTCGCACCCTGCTGCAGGTCTCGGTCGAGCACGAGGAAGACGCCAACGACCTGTTCGCCAAACTGATGGGCGACGTGGTCGAACCCCGCCGCGAGTTCATCCAGGACAACGCCCTGGACGCCGCCGTCGACGTCTGATGGCGAAGGCGGACGCGGCCTACTGGCCGCGTCCGCCCGCGATGAAGGCCTGGATGGTCGGGAAGGCCGCCGTCTGGGGCCGCATGTCCTCGCAGGCGAAGGATTTGATTGCGCCA
Organism: Brevundimonas sp. UBA7838; assembly: GCF_002500885.1. NCBI lineage: Bacteria > Pseudomonadati > Pseudomonadota > Alphaproteobacteria > Caulobacterales > Caulobacteraceae > Brevundimonas > Brevundimonas sp. UBA7838. The sequence continues at coordinate 2,188 of NZ_DLTK01000005.1, read as the reverse complement.
TAGATGCCGCCGGCAGGCGTCGCTTCCCACGGCGTGTCCTCGGAATAGCGATCGGTTTCCGCCCCGTCCGCGCCATAGGTCACCGTCGCGCCCGAACGCGACTGGCCGTCCGAACACCGCACTATGACCTCTTCGGTTTCATGGCTGAGATTGGTCGCCTCCCCGCGCGCGGGCACCCGCGCCATCCGCGTCGTCGCCACGCCGTCCACCGGCGTCAGCGCACCGATGTCCACCAGATAGACGGTGGCGTCGCTGCGTGAAAACGCGGCCCAGC
>NZ_DLTK01000005.1:1093-1742 GCF_002500885.1 Brevundimonas sp. UBA7838 | reverse complement strand
TTCGGCCGCCGATGGCGATGCGATCGCCGCCGTCGCCATGATCGCCGCCACGCCAACTGTTCTGATCATTCTCTTCCCTCCCCAGGCAAGGCGTTCATTTCATACCCGCGCGCGCGAGAATTCAATCTCTCCCGAAAGCTCCGAAAGCGTTTTCGATCAGGGCCGATCGCGAGACGGCAGGGCCTCGATCTCTGCGGTCGTCAACTTCTTTGCGATGCGCACGCGGCACGGTTGAGGGCCCGTCGCTGGGCTGAGCAAGGCGGCCTGATCGCCGGGACACAGGCGGCTGGATCCGGCGACAGGTTCCAGTGCGATCGACAGGGCGCGGGTCATGTCGCGACAGAAGGGGGTTTCGATCTGGAACACCCCGGCGTCGGCTGTGCGGACATACAGGGTCTGGTCGTTCGGCGCGGTGAAGTTGCGCACCAGATTGGGCCGGAAGCACTGGCTGGCGTCGGCGCGGCTGGCCGTCGCCACGCCCGGCGACGGCGCACAGGCCGACAGTACGAGGAGAGCCGCAGACGACAGAATGAGGCGATGCATAGTCAACTCCTGAACAAGCTCCGCTTCATCCTGCGCGCGTCGGCGAGGATGATGCAAGGGCGTCCGCCAAAACCGAAGACCGACGGGGCGACACGCGCGCCGCCAG
>NZ_DLTK01000005.1:371-1048 GCF_002500885.1 Brevundimonas sp. UBA7838 | reverse complement strand
GGGCGACACGCGCGCCGCCAGATCTCGCGGCAGGGGCGAGGGCTGATCAAGGATGAGGGCGGCGATATGCTCGCCCAGCAAGGGCGCGACGCAGAAACCGCGCGACCCCAGCCCGCCGAGCACATAGAGGCCGTCATCGAGAGCGCCCGCAACAGGCAGGCGATCCGGCGTCGTGGCGCGGACTGCGGTTCGGCTATGGGTTGGCCCGGCTGCTGCGACGCGTTCGGCCAGATCCGGCAGGCGCGCTTCCAAGGTCGCCAGATTTCGCGCGCTGTCGTCGTCGCTCGGCGCCGTGCCGGTGTCGCCCCGATCATGGGTCGCGCCGAACAGTACCCCTTGGCCCGTCGGGACCGCATAGCCGCCCCAGGCCATGGGGTGGACGGTCACGTCCCCGTCGATCCAGTCCGCCTGCCCCCGCACGGGCGACAGGCGCGGCGTCTGGTCGAACCCTTCCAACAGGGCGGCCGATCCCCAACCGGCGGCGAGAACCACCGCATCGACCTCGCCCAGCACCGCGTCGTTTTCGCCGATCAGCCGCCAGCGGCCGTCGGCGCGCTCCAGCCGTGTCACGCGCTCAGAGCGCATCTCCGCGTCCGAAAGCCAGTACGAGAGCACCGCCGCAGGGTGCAGCGCGAACGCCCCCTTCATCAGCAAACCGCCCTGCCCCGTCGCTTCGC
>NZ_DLTK01000005.1:0-196 GCF_002500885.1 Brevundimonas sp. UBA7838 | reverse complement strand
GGCTATAGCTGACGCCGCCCCTTCGTCCAGCACCGCCATGTCATCGTCATTCCAGATCGGCTGGCGAGCGATCTTTTCGAACCGGACCGCATCCCGCGGCACCTGGGGGAGTTGCAGCACGCCGTGGCCCGTTACGGCATCCGGGATCGAGGCATACAGATGTGCCGCCCGCTCCAGCGCCTGGGCGTGCAGGGCG
>NZ_DLTK01000141.1:431-6748 GCF_002500885.1 Brevundimonas sp. UBA7838 | reverse complement strand
AGACCGCCGGTTACGCCCACGCCAATGAAATCTCCGCCGCCGCCATCCGCCGCGCCGCCGACAGCGCCGCGCTCGCCAAGCGTGGCTATGCAGGAACCGCCGCCGAGGCGCCGCGCGCCTATCACGCCGACCCCCAACAGATTCTCGCCATCGGTTCGTCCACTGGGGGGGTCGAGGCTCTGCTGACCGTGCTCAGCGGCTTCCCGCTGGATTGCCCGGCGACCGTCATCACCCAGCATATGCCGGCGACCTTCACCGCCAGCTTCGCCGCCCGCCTGGACCGCGTCTGCGCCCCGACCGTGACTGAGGCGGTGGACGGCGCCCCGCTGAAGCCGGGCCACATCTATCTGGCCCCCGGCGGCGCAACCCATCTTGAGGTGTCCGGCGGCCTGACGCCCCGTTGCCGCCTGATCGCCAGCGATCCCGTCAACGGCCACCGTCCGTCGGTCGATGTGATGTTCGAATCCGTCGCCCGGCTGAAGCGTCCGATGACCGGCGTCATCCTGACCGGCATGGGCCGTGACGGCGCCAAGGGCCTGCTGACGATGCGCCAGGCCGGCGGCCGCACCCTGGGCCAGGACGAGGCGACATGCGTCGTCTACGGCATGCCCAAGGCCGCCTATGAAATCGGCGCCGTGGAGCGGCAGTTGCCGTTGCACCGCCTCTCCCCCGCCATTCTCGAACTGTGCGCCGATCCGGCTGCGCGGTCAGTCGCCTAATCGGGAGCGTAACCTATGCCCGCCGCCGCCTCACTTCACTGCCTGGTCGTCGATGATCAGATGACGATGCGCTCGCTGGTCCGCACCAGCCTGCAACAGCTCGGCGTGCGCGAGATCCGCGAGGCCGCCGACGGCGAAATCGCCTTGCGTGAGATCGTGTCGAAGCCCGCGCACCTGATCATCTCCGACTACAATATGCCGAACCTGGACGGCCTGGGCCTGCTGCGCGCCGTGCGCGCCCACCCGCCGACCTCCAAGACCGCCTTCATCATGCTGACGGGCCGCGCCGACCGCGAGCTGGTCCAGCGCGCGGTGCAGTTCGGCGTCAACAACTACCTGGTCAAGCCTTTCACCGTCGCTCAGCTGAAGGACAAGCTGGAAGCCGTTTTCGGTCCCCTGACATGAGTTTCGCCGCCCTGAAGGACACGGTCGAAAAGCGCGTTCACGTCGGTCAGGGCGAGCATTTCATCACGTCCGATCCCAATGTCGTGCTCAGCACCATCCTGGGGTCCTGCGTCGCCATGTGCGTGCGCGATCCGCTGGCGGGCGTCGGCGGCATGAACCACTTCCTGCTGCCCGAAGGCTCGGGCGCAGGCACCGATGCGGGGCGTCGCTACGGCGCCTATGCGATGGAGCTGCTGATCAACGACATGCTCAAGGCCGGCGCCCGTCGCGATCGGTTGGAGGCCAAGCTGTTCGGCGGCGGCCGTATGTTCGACAGCCTGCGCGACGTGGGACGCAGCAACGCCGACTTCGCCGAGAAATTCCTGCGCGACGAAGGCATTCCCGTCGTGGGCGGCAGCCTGCGCGGCGACGGCGGACGGCGCCTGCACTACTGGCCCGTCACCGGCCGCGCCCTGCAGCGCGCTGTCACCGACGTCATCGCGCCCAAGCCCGTGCCCGTCATGGCCCCGGTCGACACCGGCGCCCTGGAACTGTTTTGAGCATGAGCGCCCCTCCCGAACACGCCGATCTGCTGGCCGCCGTCGCCGACGAGCTGATGCTGGTGCGCGAAGGCATCGACGGGATCGAGGCCCTGGTCAGTGATCTGGTCCGCCGCGCCCCGCCCGAGGAACGTCCCAACGCCCTGACCCAGGCCCAGGCCCTGGACGCCCTGACCCAGCGTCTTGAGGCTCTGTCCGGCGTCCTGCGCATGCTGGGCGGCGGCGCCAGCCCGTCCGAGGCCGTCAGCCGACTGTCGCTGGCCGACATGGCCGGCCGCCTTCGCCCCGCCGCCGGCGAGCATCGCCCGCAATCAACCGCCGACGCCGGCGACCTGATGCTGTTCTGACGCCATGGCCAAGAGCGATCGGGTCAATCTGGCGCACACCACGGTCCTTCTGATCGACGACCAGCCCACGTCGCTGGATATGCTGGGTTCCATCGTCCAGGGGTTCGGCTGTAAGGAGCAGATCAAATGCGCCTCGGCCCAGGCGGCCGTCGAACTGCTGGCGCGCCGCTCGGTCGATCTGATCCTGATCGACTGCATCATGCCGGACATGGACGGCTATGACTTCGTGCGCTGGCTGCGGCGCGACGCCCCCACGCCGACCCGCTATGTGCCCGTCATCATGATCCTGGGCCACGCCTCGCAGGCCAAGGTCCAGCAGGGCCGCGACTGCGGCGCCAGCTTCATCGTCGCCAAACCTCTGTCGCCGTCCCTGCTGCTGAAACGGATCATCTGGCTGGGCGGCGAGGACCGGGATTTCGTGGAGTCCGAACACTACATCGGGCCCGACCGCAGGGTGCGCAACTATGGGCCGCCCCCCGGCACCGACGGCCGCCGCTCAAGCGACCTGTCCGGCGATCTGGGCGAGGCGGTCGAGGAAAACATGGATCAGGACGACATCGACATGCTGATGAAGCCGCTGAAGGTCAGCCTGTGACCGAGCCCGCCGCCGCGCCCAAGACGCCCACCGTCCGTCGCGTCCACACCTCGCTCCAGCGCCAGATGGCGCGGCCCGGCGGTCGTCTGATCGTCGAGGCCGAGTCGCGCGCCAACCAGGCGCTGGATGAACAGCGCGACCACGTCTTCACCCTGCTGCTGGCCAACGTCGACGCCATTGAGGCGCTGTGCGCGACCCGCCCGCACGACGCTCCGGCCCAGGTCTACGCCTTCGCCTCCGCCATGGTCGACATGGCCGGCTATCTGGATGTCCCGACCTTCTTCGAGGCCGCCTTCAGCCTGTGCGAGATCGCCGACCGGATGAAGAACGCCGGCAGCTGGTCCTGGCCCTCGGTCGAGGTTCACGTCCGCGCGCTCCGCCTGACCCTGGCCGCCCAAGGCCAGACCAGCGCCGATTCCGACCGCCTTCTGGAGGGTCTGCGCGCCCTGACCGCCCACGTCCCGCCCGTCGGTTAACGGCCGTTCCGTTCTTGCGGAACAAGGGCGAAACGAATCAGGACCGAATCGCTGACATCGCCCGTTTCGTCCTTTGTTCACCGCGATATCTTGTAGGTTAAGGTGCCTTAACCACAAACGCCCGATGCCGCAGTCGTCCAGCCGCCGCCCGACTTTTTCGCCGCCCCGGCTTCCCCCCGCCGCCCCGACCCGCTACGGCGTCGGGTGTGGCCCCGTAGCTCAGCTGCATAGAGCAAGGCTTTCCTAAAGCCGAGGTCGCAGGTTGGAGTCCTGCCGGGGTCGCCATCGCACTGTCGGGTGCATCCTAATCGTCGAGGGTCAGCTTGCCCTCGAAAGGAATCCGATCGATCGCCTCCCACGGGCCGCCCAGGTATCGCCAGACGAGCAGGCCGTCAGCGAGAATGTCGAACGGCTCGAACTCAAGTTGAAGCTGCTCAAGCAGCCGTTTGGCGTCTGCGGGCTCGACCTTGTTCTGGACCGTGATGTGCGGTCGGAACGGGGCCTGATCCTGGCGGGTCAGCCAGGGCGAAAAGGCCTCCGCGAGTTGTCTACGCAGTCGGTCCAGATCGGCGGACGCCAGGCGGTAGGCCACGCCACGCCCCAGGGACCACGGGCCGCGCACATCGAGGCGGATGGGCGCCTGGCGCCGGCACGCCGACTTCAGCGTCTCCAACACGAAGTCTTCCTGCGCCCCTGGGAGGGCGTGGAACAGGGTCAGATGGGCCGGGACGACGTTGCGGTGGCGGGGAAAGTGCGCCTGGCGCAAGGCGTCGAACCAGTCGAAGGCGCCGTCGTCCAGGGCTGCGGTGATGATGAGCGGCGCCGGGTCTGCCACGATCAAGCCTCCCGCCGGGCCAAGCCGCGCCGCCAGGCGTGGGCCGCCGCGCGATGCAGTGTCGCGTGGCGGCGCGCCAGACGATCAATGTCGTGGTCGTATCCACCGCCGATGACGCCGACGACCGGCGCGACCGCCAGACAGGTTTCCAGCACATAGGCGTCGCGTTCAGCCAATCCCTCGTCGCTCAGCGACAGCCGCCCCAGCCGGTCGCTTTCGTGCGGATCGACGCCGGCGATGTAGAAAACGAGATCGGGCGCAACGCGTTGAAGCAGGTCAGGCAGAACCTCTTTAAGCCGGGCGACATAGGCTGCATCGCCTGTTCCGTCGGGCAGGTCGATATCGAGATCGCTGGGCCCCCTGCGCACCGGAAAGTTCTTTTCGCCATGCATTGAGAAGGTGAAGACGCGGGGCTCGTGCTCGAAGATGAAGGCGGTTCCATCGCCTTGATGGACGTCCAGATCGACCACCAGGACCTGTCCGACTTCGCCACTGTCGATCAGGGCTCGCGCGGCCACGGCGATGTCGTTGAAGACGCAGAAGCCGGCGCCGCTCAAGGGGCCGGCATGATGGCTGCCGCCAGCCGTGTTGCAGGCGAGGCCATGGCGAAGAGCGAGACGGGCCGCCGTCAGCGTGCCGCCGACGGCGGCCTGCGTGCGTTCGACGACGCTTTGGGTGATGGGCAGGCCGATGACCCGTTCGACTCTCGGCGGAACGCAAGTGTCCAGCACCTGGCGCACATAGTCGGGATCGTGGACGGCGGCGAGCAGGGAATAGTCCGCAGGTTCGGGCTCCCACAGCCCCTCCGGTCCGATCAGCCCTTCCTCTCTCAGCAACTCCACCAGGCGCGCATACTTCTGCATCGGAAAGCGATGACCCGATGGCAGTTCGGCGCTGTAGGCCGGGTGGTAGACGATCGGGGGGAGGGGGCCTGGTTCAGACATGCGTTCCGCAGACAACGCGCCGGCCTTTATGAGGCTGCATCGGAAAAGACAGTCGAACCCTCTCGCCGAAGGCCTCAGTCCGCCAGCCGATAGCCTACGCCCGGCTCGGTCACGAGCAGGACGGGCTGAGCCGGGTCGGCCTCGAGCTTGTGCCTGAGCTGGCCGACGACGACGCGGAGATACTGCACGTCGTCGGCGTGGCCGGCGCCCCAGATGGTCTTGAGCAGGTCGGCGTGACCCAGGACCTTGCCGGCGTTGCGGGCGAGGTAGGCCAGGACGTCGTATTCCTTGGGGCGCAGCTTCACCCGCTCGCCGGCGCGGGTGACGATGCGGCGGTCCAGATCGATGACAACATCGCCGGCCGTGACCACCCCGCCCGCGACCGGCGTCAGCGCGCCCTGACGCAGACCCGCGCGGATGCGCGCCAGCAGTTCGCCGACGCCGAAAGGCTTTTCGACATAGTCATTGGCGCCCAAGTCCAGGGCCGTGATCTTCTCGGCCTCGCGGTCGCGAGCGGACAGGACGATGATCGGCCCCTGATAGAAGTCGCGCGCCCGCGTCAGGACGTCCTTGCCGTCCATGTCGGGCAGGCCGAGGTCCAGAACCACGGCGTCGGGGCTCCACAGGGCGATGGCGCGCAGGCCCTCCTGACCGCTGTCGGCGCGGCGGGGTTCATAGCCGGCGGCGTCCAGAGCGGGCGACAGGAAGCGGTGGATCTGCGGCTCGTCGTCGATGACCAGAACCTGGGGGCGAACGGCGGACATCACAGCAGATCCGGGTGGGTGGCGATGGACTTGGGCAGGCTGATCAGGATGCGGGTGCCGCGTTTGCCGTCGGCGTCGTCCTGGATCGGGCTGGCGGCGGCGATACGGCCGCGCATGGCCTCGACGAACCCCTTGGCGATGGCGAGACCAAGACCTGCCCCCTTGGCGCGGTCGGTGGATTCTTCCATGCGGCGGAACTTGTCGAACACCCGTTCCAGCTCGGCGGTCGGGATGCCGCGTCCCTCGTCCTCGATGGAGATGACGACCGCGCTGCGATCCTCATAGGCCGCCAGTTCGATGGCCGTGCCGTCGGGGCTGTAGGCGATGGCGTTTTCCAGGATGTTGACCACGGCCTGTTCCAGCAGGCCCGGATCGGCCTCGACCATGCTGAGCTGAGCCGGAAAATCGCGCGTGACCTTGCGTTGGCCCAGGCGGCGCGACACACGGTCGGCGGCGGTGTTCAGGATGTCGCGCACATCGGTCCAGTCCGTCCGCACGTTCAGGCCGCCGCCCTCCAGCCGGGTCATGTCCAGAAGATCGCCGACATAGCGCGACAGGCGTTCGGCCTCTTCGCGGATGCTGAGCAGCAGGTCGTCGCGGACCTCGGGCTTCAGGGTCGCGCCATAGTCGATCAGGGTGGTCGCCGAGCCCAGGACGGTGGACAGGGGCGTGCGCAGGTCGTGGCTGACCGAG
>NZ_DLTK01000141.1:0-264 GCF_002500885.1 Brevundimonas sp. UBA7838 | reverse complement strand
CGCAGGTCGTGGCTGACCGAGTTCATCAAGGCGGCACGGAAACGGTCGGCCCGGCGCAGGGTCTCGGTCTCCAGCGCTTGGCCGGCCAGATCGGCGCGCTCCAGCGCCACGGCGCCCTGGTCCAGCAGGGCCATGGCCAGACGTTCCTCGTCCGACCCCGCCGCCACGGCCGAGGCGTCGACGCCCGCCACGCCGGCCCGGCCGCGCACGCCCTGCAGCGGCTGAAACCGCCAGTGGGTCTGCGGCAGGGTGCCGGTGCCGTGA
>NZ_DLTK01000037.1:7649-59992 GCF_002500885.1 Brevundimonas sp. UBA7838 | reverse complement strand
TTGGGTGCGGGAGTAGGATTTGAACCTACGACCTTCAGGTTATGAGCCTGACGAGCTACCGGGCTGCTCCATCCCGCGGCAAACGGTAGTGTATCGTGAAGGAAGAACGGTTCGAGAAGGACCGCGATTGCGGTGTTTGTTCATCATCGGCTGTCCGCCTGGTAGACCCGGCGGCGACCTACTCTCCCGCGCCTTGAGACGAAGTACCATTGGCTCTGGAGGGCTTAACGACCGAGTTCGGAATGGGATCGGGTGGGGAACCTCCGACATAGCCACCAGGTCAACCAGGGGGACAGCGGATGATGAGAAGACATTGTCTGAGATTGCTCTGGTCAAGGAGCAATCATCGAATGAGTTTTGCTGAGAAACGATCAAACCGATCGGATTATTAGTACCAGTAAGCTTCATGGGTCGCCCCACTTCCACACCTGGCCTATCAACGTGGTAGTCTTCCACGATCCTCAGCGAAGCCTTGTTTTGAGGTTAGTTTCCCGCTTAGATGCTTTCAGCGGTTATCTATTCCATACTTAGCTACCCTGCTGCACAGCTGGCGCCATGACAGGTACACCAGAGGTATGTCCATCCCGGTCCTCTCGTACTAGGGACAGATCCTCTCAAGCTTCGAACACCCACGGCAGATAGGGACCAAACTGTCTCACGACGTTCTGAACCCAGCTCACGTACCACTTTAAATGGCGAACAGCCATACCCTTGGGACCTGCTCCAGCCCCAGGATGTGATGAGCCGACATCGAGGTGCCAAACTTTGCCGTCGATATGGACTCTTGGGCAAAATCAGCCTGTTATCCCTAGAGTACCTTTTATCCGTTGAGCGATGGCCCTTCCACTCGGGACCACCGGATCACTATGGCCGACTTTCGTCTCTGCTCGACTTGTCAGTCTCGCAGTCAGGCGGGCTTATGCCATTGCACTCGACGACCGATTTCCGACCGGTCTGAGCCCACCATCGCGCGCCTCCGTTACACTTTAGGAGGCGACCGCCCCAGTCAAACTACCCACCACGCCATGTCCCGGGACCGGATAACGGCCCTCGGTTAGACGTCAACGACAGTAAGGGTGGTATTTCAAGGACGACTCCACCAGAGCTGGCGCCCCGGTTTCATAGTCTCCCACCTATCCTACACATACGGTCGCTAACGCCAAGGCGAAGCTATAGTAAAGGTTCATAGGGTCTTTCCGTCTGACCGCGGGAACCCCGCATCTTCACGGGGAATTCAATTTCACTGAGCCTATGCTGGAGACAGTGGGGAAGTCGTTACGCCATTCGTGCAGGTCGGAACTTACCCGACAAGGAATTTCGCTACCTTAGGACCGTTATAGTTACGGCCGCCGTTTACCTGGGCTTCAGTTCGACGCTTTCACATCTCCCTTTAACCTTCAGGCACCGGGCAGGCGTCAGACCCTATACGTCGCATTGCTGCTTCGCAGAGCCCTGTGTTTTTGCTAAACAGTCGCTACCCCCTGGCTTGTGCCACTCAGTCCTGCTTGCGCAAGGTGAGTCACGCTTATTCCGAAGTTACGCGTGCAATTTGCCGAGTTCCTTCAGCATAGTTCTCTCAAACGCCTTGGTATGCTCTACCTGACCACCTGTGTCGGTTTCGGGTACGGTCTCTGCTGGAGTTATTTCCTGGGACAACGCCCCCGCACACACAATCCAATAAGTGGGTACGAGTTAAGCCATCCGTCACTTCCAGCTGGTGCAGGAATATTTACCTGCTTCCCATCGACTACGCTTTTCAGCCTCGCCTTAGGGGCCGACTAACCCTGCGCAGATTAGCTTTACGCAGGAACCCTTGGTCTTTCGGCGAGAGTGTCTCTCACACTCTTATCGTTACTCATGTCAGCATTCTCACTTCCGATACCTCCAGCCAGGCTCACGCCTGACCTTCACCGGCCTACGGAACGCTCCGCTACCGCTTGCAGTAAACTGCAAACCCATATCTTCGGCGCACGGCTTGAGCCCCGTTACATTTTCCGCGCAGGATCGCTTGATCAGTGAGCTGTTACGCTTTCTTTAAAGGATGGCTGCTTCTAAGCCAACCTCCTGATTGTCAAAGCAATCCCACATCGTTTCCCACTTAGCCGTGACTTGGGGGCCTTAGATGATGGTTAGGGTTGTTTCCCTTTTCACGACGGACGTTAGCACCCGCCGTGTGTCTGCCCGATAGTTCTCTTGGGTATTCGGAGTTTGGTTAGTATTGGTACCGCTCGCGCAGCCCGCAACCATCCAGTGCTCTACCCCCCAAGGAATTCGTCGGACGCTCTACCTAAATAGATTTCGCGGAGAACCAGCTATGTCCAGGTTTGATTGGCCTTTCACCCCTATCCACAAGTCATCCCAGAATTTTTCAACATTCACGGGTTCGGTCCTCCAGTTGGTGTTACCCAACCTTCAACCTGCTCATGGATAGATCACCTGGTTTCGGGTCGTCATACGTCGAACTTAGCGCCCTATTCAGACTCGCTTTCGCTGCGCCTACACCTAACGGCTTAAGCTTGCTCGACACATGAAGTCGCTGACCCATTATACAAAAGGTACGCCGTCACCGCGCTTGGCGGCTCCGACTGCTTGTAGGCTTCCGATTTCAGGATCTGTTTCACTCCCCTTGTCGGGGTGCTTTTCACCTTTCCCTCACGGTACTTGTTCACTATCGGTCGTAGAGGAGTACTTAGGCTTGGAGGGTGGTCCCCCCATGTTCAGACAGGATTTCACGTGTCCCGCCCTACTCGAGTCTCTTGCTGTTTGATGACTACGGGGCTTTCACCCACTATGGCCGACCTTTCCAGATCGTTCGTCTTTATTTCACAAGAGCACTGGCCTGGTCCCGGTTCGCTCGCCACTACTACGGGAGTCTCGGTTGATGTCCTTTCCTCCGGGTACTGAGATGTTTCAGTTCCCCGGGTTCGCTTAATGAAGCCTATGTATTCAGCTCATTATACCTTTTAACAATCCGCCAATCGCTGCTTCCGAAGAAACAGAGTTGGAAGACTGTAAAGGTGGGTTTCCCCATTCGGAAATAACCGGATCAAAGGGTGCTAGCGCCTCCCCGGTTCTTATCGCAGCTTGCCACGTCCTTCATCGCCTCTCTACGCCAAGGCATCCGTCAGAAGCCCTTCAACGTTTGATCGTTTCTCAGCAAAACTCATGCTTGGTTTATTCCGCCCGACTGGAAAGATGCCGGGGGACCAAGCCTGATTTTTGTCAGACAATGTCTTCTTCTCGAACAAGACCTAAAAGCTCAGGGGAGCCGGTCACGTTCTTCCTTTACGATATCAATGCCAGCCGGCGAGCGCCGACGGGCAATTCTTGATGCGATCACAAGATCCTGGTGGAGCCAGACGGAGTCGAACCGACGACATCCTGCTTGCAAAGCAGGCGCTCTACCAACTGAGCTATGGCCCCATTCCATCAGGAACAGTGCGAAGCCCAGGAGAGCTGTCGGCGATGCCGTCTTGAGGCTGAGAACCCCCAGCGAACCAGAAGTCCTGGTAGGCCCGGGCAGACTCGAACTGCCGACCTTACGCTTATCAGGCGTACGCTCTAACCACCTGAGCTACGGGCCTATGGCAGCGACAGCCGGGTCATAGACACCCAGGCTCGCGATCGCGTCACCAACTCAACGACCCGTATGGTCGAGGCGTCGATGACGAAAGTGGAAAGAGAAACGGAGACGGCGGCGTTCCGCCGTTTGTGCCTAGCGCTATCGCATTGCTGCTTGAGCGCATCAGCTATTGGAGCCTCAATAGACAGTCTCGTGAGAGACGGCCTGGAGAAGCATCCTTAGAAAGGAGGTGATCCAGCCGCAGGTTCCCCTACGGCTACCTTGTTACGACTTCACCCCAGTCGCTGACCCTACCGTGGTCGCCTGCCTCCTTGCGGTCAGCGCAGCGCCTTCGGGTAGAACCAACTCCCATGGTGTGACGGGCGGTGTGTACAAGGCCCGGGAACGTATTCACCGCGGCATGCTGATCCGCGATTACTAGCGATTCCAACTTCATGCCCTCGAGTTGCAGAGGACAATCCGAACTGAGACGACTTTTAAGGATTAACCCTCTGTAGTCGCCATTGTAGCACGTGTGTAGCCCACCCTGTAAGGGCCATGAGGACTTGACGTCATCCCCACCTTCCTCCGGCTTAGCACCGGCAGTCCCATTAGAGTTCCCAACTAAATGATGGCAACTAATGGCGAGGGTTGCGCTCGTTGCGGGACTTAACCCAACATCTCACGACACGAGCTGACGACAGCCATGCAGCACCTGTGTCCTAGTCCCCGAAGGGAAAGCCAGATCTCTCTGGCGGTCCAGGCATGTCAAAAGGTGGTAAGGTTCTGCGCGTTGCTTCGAATTAAACCACATGCTCCACCGCTTGTGCGGGCCCCCGTCAATTCCTTTGAGTTTTAATCTTGCGACCGTACTCCCCAGGCGGATTGCTTAATGCGTTAGCTGCGTCACCGAAATGCATGCATCCCGACAACTAGCAATCATCGTTTACGGCGTGGACTACCAGGGTATCTAATCCTGTTTGCTCCCCACGCTTTCGAGCCTCAGCGTCAGTAATGAGCCAGTGTGTCGCCTTCGCCACTGGTGTTCTTCCGAATATCTACGAATTTCACCTCTACACTCGGAGTTCCACACACCTCTCTCATACTCAAGACACCCAGTATCAAAGGCAATTCCGAGGTTGAGCCCCGGGATTTCACCCCTGACTTAAATGTCCGCCTACGCTCCCTTTACGCCCAGTAATTCCGAGCAACGCTAGCCCCCTTCGTATTACCGCGGCTGCTGGCACGAAGTTAGCCGGGGCTTCTTCTCCGGGTACCGTCATTATCGTCCCCGGTGAAAGAATTTTACAATCCTAAGACCTTCATCATTCACGCGGCATGGCTGCGTCAGGCTTTCGCCCATTGCGCAAGATTCCCCACTGCTGCCTCCCGTAGGAGTTTGGGCCGTGTCTCAGTCCCAATGTGGCTGATCATCCTCTCAGACCAGCTACTGATCGTCGCCTTGGTGAGCCTTTACCTCACCAACTAGCTAATCAGACGCGGGCCGCTCTAAAGGCGATAAATCTTTCCCCCGAAGGGCACATTCGGTATTAGCACAAGTTTCCCTGAGTTATTCCGAACCTAAAGGCACGTTCCCACGTGTTACTCACCCGTCCGCCACTAACTCCGAAGAGTTCGTTCGACTTGCATGTGTTAGGCCTGCCGCCAGCGTTCGCTCTGAGCCAGGATCAAACTCTCAGGTTGAGTTGACTTCTGACCTAAGCTTAAAGACCACCGAAGCGGTCTTGGCATTAGTTCTACGTATTTTATTGACGAGTTCCCACGTCATCGATCCGAAGACCGACGCATGGTATCTTTTCAAAAAGACCGCAGATAGTCAGTGTCGTATGATGACCTTCTAGGGTCATCGCAAGAACACCGCCGCCTGCGTTTCTCTTTCCAAATCAACAATGTCAAAGACCTGGAACCTCCGAAGAGGCCCGACCGTTTAGCGCCGTGTCGTCGGCGGAGGCGGCGATTTAGAGAACCGCAAACCCCGTGTCAACCGCTCTTTTCAGAGATCTTTCGGAGAGAAGAGCGAACCCTTCAGACCGCAAGAAACCACCGGAGGAAAGCGAGGCTTACCTCTGAAAACCCGTCGGCGATTCGATTGGAGCGCGGAACCTAGTTAAACCAACCGATGAAAGCAAGAAGTTTTTCGCTTCTTTCTTCCGTGGGACCTTGGAGACTTTCACCCCCGCGGCCCCGTCGGCCAGCCCGTTTCCGAGCGAGGCGGCTCTATACGGAGAGGCTGATTTGTCAGCAAGCGGATTCTGATGAGATTGGGGAAGTTTCTCGCAGACTCATGATCGTCGATCAGGAATCGCAGTCCCCGAGCCTGTTCGGGGCCAGCAAATCCGGGCGCTTCGCCTTTTCAGGCCCCGCCGAGACGCGACATCAGCTCTGGATCCTGCTCGGAAGCCGCGACCTCATTATCGAAGGCGCGTTGGGCGTCCGCCTCTTCCGAGAAAGTCGCCGGGTCGGACAGCCGCAGGCTTGAGACCCTATAGACATCGTCCTTCTGCTCGAGCGTGACGCCGCTGCGGGCGTGGAGGATGCGGGCGTCCATCGTCATTGGGCTGGTCTCCTGTTCCGATGCAGAACGCATCAATCGGCCGGATGGCTCTCCTCAATCGCCAGAAAGACCGTCGACGAGGCGCGAGCGCAGCTCTTCGTCATCCAGTCCCTGCACGACGATCATTTTCGAGCGCGACTGTCCGCCGCGTCCCACGCTGATCGACGACTTCGGCACGCCAAGGCTTTTGGCCAGCATCCGGATCAGGGCGTCGTTGGCCTCTCCCTCGATCGGACGGGCGCGGACGCGCACCTTGAGCACGGGTCGTCCCTCGGCGTCGGTCGCCCAGCCATCAATGCGATCGGCCGCAGCGCCGGGCTGCAGCCTTACAGGCAAGTTCGCCATGCGGTCCTCTACGGGCAAGAAAAAGGGCGCGGCTCCGATCGGCGCCGCGCCCTCTTCAGATCGATTCGACCTGGGCCTAGCCCAAGGCGGCCATCAGTTCCGGCACCACCGTCTTGTAGTCGCCGACCAGACCATAGTCCGCGACCTGGAAGATCGGGGCGTCCGCGTCCTTGTTGATGGCGACGATGGTCTTGGAGTCCTTCATCCCGGCCAGGTGCTGAATCGCGCCCGAGATGCCGATGGCGATGTAGAGCGCCGGGGCGACCACCTTGCCGGTCTGACCGACCTGATAGTCGTTGGGCGCATAGCCGGCGTCGACCGCCGCGCGCGAGGCGCCGATGGCGGCCCCCAGCTTGTCGGCGAGCGGCTCCATCACGGCATGGAACTCGTCCGCCGAGCCCAGGGCGCGACCGCCCGAGACGATGATCTTGGCGGCGCCCAGTTCGGGCCGGTCCGACTTGACCATTTCCTCGGACACGAAGGCCGTCTTGGGCGCATCAGCGCCGGCGACGCTCTCGACCGGCGCCGAACCGCCCTCAGC
This sequence comes from Brevundimonas sp. UBA7838, assembly GCF_002500885.1. Lineage (NCBI taxonomy): Bacteria > Pseudomonadati > Pseudomonadota > Alphaproteobacteria > Caulobacterales > Caulobacteraceae > Brevundimonas > Brevundimonas sp. UBA7838. The sequence continues at coordinate 52,969 of NZ_DLTK01000037.1, read as the reverse complement.
CGCGGCGGCGAAGGCGGTCGGGCGCACCGTGATCACCTTCTTGCCGTCGGCCGACTGGATCGTCTCTAGCGCATTGCCGGCATAGATGGGGCGCACGAAGGTATCGGCCGACACCACCTCGATGATGTCCGAAATCGGCGCGACGTCCAGCTTGGCGGCCAGACGCGGGGCGAAGTTCTTTCCGTCCGTGGTCGCAGGTGTCAGCATGGCGTCGTAGCCCCCGGCCAGCGGCAGGACGGTCGCCTCAACCGCCTCAGCCAGCATCTTGCCCAGACCGGCGCTATCAGCCAGCAGCACCTTGCGGACGCCCGCGATCTTGGCGGCGCTATCGGCGGCGGCCTGCGCCCCCTGCCCCAGGACCAGGACGTCGACATCGGACGACAGGCCCAGCGCGGCGGTCACGGTCTTGTGGGTGGTGTCGCGAACGGTCGAACCGTCGTGATCGGCGATGACGAGGACAGCCATATTACAGCGCTCCCGCAGACTTGAGCTTGGAAACCAGTTCGGCCGCATCGGCCACCTTGACGCCGGCCGACCGTTTGGGCGGCTCGGTGACCTTGATGACCTTCAGACGGTCGGCGACATCGACGCCGTAGTCGGCGACCGCCTTCATGGCGATCTCCTTCTTCTTGGCCTTCATGATGTTCGGCAGGGAGGCGTAGCGCGGCGTGTTCAGCCGCAGGTCCACCGTCACCACCGCCGGCAGTTCGGCGGCGATCGTCTGCAGGCCGCCATCGACCTCGCGCGTGACCGTGGCCTTGCCGGCATCGATCACCAGCTTGCCGGCGAAGGTCGCCTGCGGCCAGTCCAGCAGGGCGGCCAGCATCTGACCCACCGCATTGTTGTCGCCGTCGATCGACTGTTTGCCCATCAGGACCAGGTCGGGCCTTTCTTCCTCGACCACCGCCTTTAGCAGCTTGGCGACCGCCAGCGGCTCAAGATCCGTGTCCGACTGAATCAGCAGACCCCGATCCGCGCCCATGGCCAGCGCCGTGCGGATGGTTTCCTGCGCCTGGGTGACGCCGATGGAGACCACGACGATTTCCGTCGCGGTGCCAGCGCCATGGTGTTCCTTGCCTTCCTTCAGACGAACCGCCTCTTCGACGGCGATCTCGTCGAAGGGGTTCATGCTCATCTTGACGTTGGCCAGATCGACGCCTGACTGATCCGCCTTGACGCGGGCCTTGACGTTATAGTCGATCACCCGTTTGACGGGGACGAGTACCTTCATGGGTCTATCCGTGAAATCGCCTGAATGTGTGGGCAGGACATGGAGCGGTCGCGAAGGCCTGTCAACGTAACGTGGGGTCAAGCTGTGGCTTCGATCCCTATCCAACGGACCACGAGATGAAGCGTTTCCTGACCTTTCCCCGCCTGGCGATGATCTTCTTCGGCCTGTTCGGCATCACGGTCGTCGGGATTTTCGCCTTGCAGGACTATTGGGTCGCGCCCGGCAAACGCTGCGAGGCGGCCGGAAAATGGTACGACATGGAAAGCCGCATCTGCGCCCAGCCTATCTCCATCGCCCAGATCACCGGTCGCCCCAATGGCGTGTCGCGCGCCGAGGCTTCGGCCGAGAAGAACCGGGAGCTGGTTCGGATCGAACAGGATCTCGCCGCCCAGAGCCGCGCCCGAGCCGCAGAGGCCGAGCGTCAGAAAGCCGCACTGGCGGCGGCGCGTCCCGCCGCCTGACCGGTTTCGCCTAGCGGGTCGCGCCGGGCTTCCATTTGATGTCGCTGGCGCCGTTGGCGTTGGCGCGTCGAGCCGCGACGAACAGATGGTCGGACAGGCGGTTCAGATATTTGACCGCCTCGACGTTCACGGCCTCGCCGTTCTCGATCAGACGCACCGCCTCGCGTTCGGCCCGTCGGCAGACGGTGCGCGCGACATGCAAATGGGCCGACAAGGGAGCGCCGCCCGGCAGGATGAAGCTGTCGAGCGCCTTCAGGTTCTCGTTCATCCAGTCGATTTCCTGCTCTAGCCGCGCAACCTGGCTCTCGACGATGCGCAAGGCCTCCCAGGCCGGCGGCGGGTCCAGAGGCGTGGCCAGATCGGCGCCCAGGTCGAACAGCTCATTCTGGATCCGGCCCAGCATGGAGTCGATCCGGTCGTTCTGGCCGCTGTTCAGCCGGGCGACCCCGATCACCGCGTTCAGCTCATCCACCGCGCCATAGGCCTCGACCCGGGCATCGCTCTTGGACACAGGCGCGCCGGACGCCAGCCGCGTGCGACCGTCATCGCCCGTGCGGGTATAGATCTTGTTCAGCGTCACCATGATCAGGTTCCCTGCGTCGCCTTCCACATCATGCCGACGACCAGCAGGATGACGGCCACCGCCTGAAGCCCGACGCGCAGCCGCATCAGCTTGTTGGAATGGCTGCGCGCATAGTCCCCGCCCCGGAACAGCGAATAGAGGCCGAAGCCCAAGGTGATCGTCACGGCCAGGATCGCGAGGATGATCAGAATGTCGAAAATCTGCATGCCGCCGTTCTAGACCCGGATCGCCGTCACGCGCCAGCGCAGCGCTCAAAGCCATTGTCCGGCGCGCAGGATCGAACGGCAGAAGTTCGCCGACCGCAGATATTTTATTTCCCGAGCTAAGCCATTTGGTGACGATTGTTGGCGTAACGTCAGCGCCATGACTGATCGCGCCGTCCGCAACCTGGAGCACCTCAAGAGCTCGGCCTCCACAGCTCGCGTGCTGAATCTGCTGCGCGTGTGGGAGGAGAACGGCGACAGCGCGCCCGACGGCGCCGTGCGCAATCCCGACTGGGCGGCGCGTCCGATCTTCCGTACGGCGGCGCTGAACCGCGCCCTGATCATCAAACATCGTCTGCGGCGCAATGAGACCGATCTGTTCACCGGCCGACGCCAGGTCGCGACTAAGGTCGTCATCCCCATCGACGATGCCGACTTGAAGACCGGCGGCCGATACGTCTTCGTCAATCAGATCGGCTTCGAGCGGATGATGATGGAAGCGTTCGGCGTTGCGCCCAACCATCCCGACATCGAGACCCTGCGCCTGATCGACAGACTGCCGTCGCTGGACCCCTTTTTGCTGCGCGAGCAATTGCGTCGCGGCGGCCTGGACCCCTCGCCCTGCTACTTCTCGATCAGCGACAGTGATCTTCAGCGAATGCTGGCCTTCGTCCGCAGCGAGATCGAGCCGCTGGTGACGCTCAGCCTCGGCGCGGATACGGTGGCCGTGAATTCGGATTCCGCCGGGCGGATGGCGTCCAAGATTCTGTCGAACACGCCCGGCGATCAGCTGGACGCCCTGCGATTGACCCTGCGCCTGGCGCCCGAACAATATCAGGAGGGCGTCTTCTGCTGGAAAGGCTTCCTCTATTACAAGTGGACACTCGCCGCCCTGCTGGGCGAGGTCGCCGGGGTCGCCGAGGCCGTGCGCACCATCAAGCCCGTCGGCAAGGTCGATCGCGCCGCCAAGGAATATCTGGCGCGCAGCCGCGATGTCCTGCGGGGCCGCATAATCAAGACCTGCGACGAGGTCAGCCGCACCTTGCGCGTCTATGACGACGCCTACGCCAAGCTGACCCAAGAAGGCCGCCCGATCGCCTTCCGCGACTTCCTGCTGGACGCTCCCTCCATGTTCGCCAAGCTGGGTGACCAACTAGGCGCCGTCCAGCACATCGTCAGCTACTGGCGCTTCCGCTTCGGCCCGTCGGCCTCTCCGGTGAACGTCGAGGAGCTGATGGACATCTTCATGGACTTCGAAACCGGCCTGCTCGGCCGCGGCGAACTGCCCGACGACATCGGAATGATCGCCGCCTAGCCCGATCCTAGTGCGCCGCGTCCCAGTTCAACGCCGCGCGAGCATCCACCACCAGCGGAACTGTCAGGGCCACGGCTGGGTCCGACGCGTTTTCCATCACGCGTTTGATGACGGCGATGGCGCTGTCGGTCTCGGCTTCCGGCGCCTCGAACACCAGTTCGTCGTGGACCTGAAGCAGCATGCGCGTAGCAAGGCCCGCCTCGGTCAGGGCGGAGGGCATACGGATCATGGCGCGGCGGATGATGTCGGCGGCGGCGCCCTGGATCGGGGCGTTGATGGCGGCGCGCTCGCCGAACTGGCGCTCGGCGCCGGACTTGGAGTGAATAGCCGGGATGTGGATTCGGCGGCCGAAGACGGTCGAGACGAAGCCCGTCTGGCGCACCTCGGCCTTGGTCTTGTCCATATAGGCGCGGATGCCCGGGAACCGTTCGAAATAGGTCTTGATATAGGCCCCCGCCTCGCCCTGATCGATGCCCAGCTGATTGGCCAAGCCGAAGGCCGAAATGCCATAGACAATGCCGAAGTTGATCGCCTTGGCGCGGCGGCGGGTCTCGGACGGCATGCCCTCGACGGGAACACCGAACATCTCGGACGCCGTGGCGGCGTGAATGTCCAGCCCCGCCTTGAAGGCGCGCTTCAGCTCGGGGATGTCGCCGATATGCGCCAGCAGACGCAGCTCGATCTGGCTGTAGTCGGCGCTGATCAGGACATTGCCGGGCGCGGCGATGAAGGCCTGGCGGATTTCACGGCCGGTCTCGGTGCGGATCGGGATGTTCTGCAAGTTGGGATCGCTGGACGCCAGACGGCCCGTGGTGGCGGCGGCCAGCTGATAGCTGGTGTGCACCCTATCGGTCTTGGGATCGGCGGCCGCGGTCAAGGCGTCCGTGTATGTGCCCTTCAGCTTGGACAGCTGGCGCCAGTCCAGGATCGCGCGCGGCAGATCGTGGCTGAGCGCCAGTTCCTCCAGCACGCTGGCGTCGGTGCCCCACTGACCCGAGGCGGTCTTCTTGCCGCCCGGTAGGTTCAGTTCGCCGAACAGGATCTCGCCGATCTGGCGCGGCGAGCCGATGTTGAAGGGGCGTCCGGCGATCTCGTGGGCCTGGGCCTCCAGCTCGGCCATGCGCAGGCCGAACTCGCTGGACAGCCGCTTCAGCCGGTCGGGATCGATGCGAACCCCGTTCAACTCCATGTCCGCCAGTACCGTCGGCATGCCGCGCTCCAGCGTCTCATAGACGGTGGACAGGCTCTCACGCGCCAAACGAGGTTTCAGAATGCGCCACAGCCGCAGCGTCACATCCGCATCCTCGGCGGCATATTCCGAGGCCGGTTTCAGCGCGACGTGCTTGAAGGATTTCTGGCTCTTGCCGGCACCCGCCACGCTTTTGAACGGGATCGGCTCGTGGCCCAGGTGCAGGCGCGCCAGCTCGTCCATGCCGTGGCCGTGCAGTCCGCCCTCCAGCACATAGGAGATCAGCATGGTGTCGTCATAGGGCGCGACGCGGATGCCCAGGCGCGCCATGACGGCGATGTCGTATTTGGCGTTCTGAAGCACCTTCAAGACCGACGGGTCTTCCAGCAACGTCTTCAGCTTGGCCAGGGTCGTGGGCTTGTCCAGCTGATGGATCGGCTCGGGCGCCTCTCCCGCTTCGCCAAAGAGACCGCCCTCGCCGGCCTGCGGCTCGTGCTCATGCGTCAGGGGGATGTAGCAGGCCGCGTTCGGCCCCACCGCCAACGACACGCCGCACAGGCCCGCATGGGTCGCCGACAGCGTATCGGTCTCGGTGTCGAAGCCGACGACGCCGACCTCGGTCGCGCGCGCGATCCAGCGATCCAGGGCCTCTTCGGTCTGGACGCATTCATAGGCCGCGTGATCGAAGGTCTGGACCTCGACCGGGCCTTCGACGACCTGGCCGTAGCGAGGGGTCGCGACCGGCGCGTTCAGGTTCGGCGCGCGCTTGGGCGCAAAGGCGGAGACGTCGCTGGGTCCCGCCTTGCCGTCGCCGACGCGGCGCTGCAGCGAGCGGAACTCCATCGTCTCCAGAAAGGCCGACAGGATCGCGGGATCGGGATCGCGCACGGCGAAATCGTCAATCGCCTCGGGCGCCGGCGCATCGCAGGTCAGGCGCACCAGCTCGCGGGACAGACGGATCTGGTCGGCGAAGTCGATCAGAGTCTGGCGGCGCTTGGGTTGTTTGATCTCGCCGGCGTTGGCCAACAGGGTGTCCAGATCGCCGTATTCGTCCAGCAGCTGCGCCGCCGTCTTCGGTCCGATGCCTGGCGCGCCGGGAACGTTGTCGACGCTGTCGCCGATCAGGGCCTGCAGATCGACCATCTTCTCAGGCGCAACCCCGAACTTTTCGAAGACCTCAGGCTCGGCCAGACGCCGGTCCTTCATTGGATCCCACATCACGACGCCGCCGCCGATTAGCTGCATCAGATCCTTGTCGGACGAGACGATCACCGCCTCCCCGCCTGCATCGCGCGCCTTGCAGGCGTAGGTGGCGATCAGGTCGTCGGCCTCATAGCCGGGCAGTTCGACGCAATGCACACCGAACGCCGCCGTCGCCTCGCGCACCAGCGGAAACTGCGGGACCAAATCCTCGGGCGGCGGCGGGCGATGAGCCTTGTACTGATCGTACAGGGTGTTGCGGAACGTCTTTTCCGAGTGGTCGAAGATGGCCACCAGATGCGTCGGGCCATCCGCGCCCTTCATGTCCTTCAGCAGCTTCCACAACATGTTGCAGTAGCCCTGGACCGCGCCGACCGGCAGGCCGTCGGACTTTCTCGTTAATGGCGGCAGGGCGTGATAGGCGCGAAAGATGTAGGCCGAGGCGTCGATCATCCACAGACGCAGCGCAGGGCCGTTCTGCGTCATCTGGCGTTCGGTTTCTGGATTTTCGGGCGCAGTCGTCTCTGTCATGGCGGGAACATAGGGCTCCAAAGCCCCCGCGTCAGCGTCAGAATTCGGTCCAGCTCGATCCCGGATCGCGTTGACCCGGCTGGGCCTGCTGCTGGCCCCAGGACACGACCATGAAGGCCTTGTGGCTGCGGATGCGATAGGTGCCGATCATCGGCACCACCGCGCCCAGCGGCGCACCGGTCTTGGCTTCGTAGAGGAAGCCGGAAAACTCTGCGACCCCGACCCGGTCCCGGTGGCTGTAGACCGACAGTTCCGGCAGGGAGACGACGTTGAAGGTCTCGTTGATCGGGATCCGCATTTCGGGAATGCCGAAGACCCGCCGCATCTGCTCCAGCGACAGGGCGCCGGCGCGGATTTCGAACACGGCGTTCGCCTCGTCCTTGTTGCGGGCCAGGCTGAAACCGGCGTCCGAGATCGCGCCGCGTATCGCGCTGACGGCGTAGCGTGTGCCCTCGCCCTGGAAATAGGCGTCGTCGATGAAGACCGAAGCGCCCGTCGGCAGCGGCAGGACCAGCCCCTCGACCGCCCGGTCCGAGGCGCGCGCCAAGAGCAGCTGCTCCGTCGCCGTGCGGCCGGTGTTGCTTTCGGTGGTCGAGGCGCAGGCCGACAGCACGACCGCCGCAACCGTCAGCAGAGCCGCCGTCCGCGCCGTCATCACCAGGCGCCGACGTTCGGCATGGAGACCCAGGGCTCGGCCGGCGCCAGCGGCGCGCCTTCCTGAAGCAATTCGATGGAGATGCCGTCGGGCGAGCGGACGAAGGCCATGTTGCCGTCGCGCGGCGGACGGTTGATCGTCACCCCGCCGTCCATCAGCTTTTGGCAGGCGGCGTAGATGTCATCGACCTTATAGGCCAGGTGACCGAAGTTGCGGCCGCCCTGATACTCTTCCGGATCCCAGTTGAAGGTCAGCTCGACCTCGGGGCAGCGTTCCGCCGCCGACTGTTCCAGATTCTTGGGCGCGGCGAGAAACACGAGCGTGAACCGGCCCGCCTCGTTCTCGGTGCGGCGCACCTCCTGCAGACCCAGAAGGTCGCAATAGAAGTGCAGCGAGGCGTCGATGTCCTTTACCCGGACCATGGTGTGCAGATAGCGCAAGGCTCGTCTCCGTCCGAACAGCGTGTCAGCCGTCTATAGACCCAACCGCCGCAACACCGCGACTGAACTGAGGTTACGGTCTCAGTGGGCCTCGGGCGCGCGGGCGGCGGGGCTCAGATATTCGTTCTCGTCGTGGGCCTGGGCCGACAGGACGAAACGCCGGTCGCAATAGCCGCACTCGATGAAGTCGTCCTCGCCCATGTCCATATAGACCAGCGGATGGCCCAGGGCCCCGCCGCCGCCGTCGCAGGCCACGCGTTTGGTCGAGACGACGATCTCTTCGGGCGGCGGGATGATGGCGTCGGAATGGCGGGGAGGCATGGTCCGGTCCGGGTCTGAAAGGCTTGCGCGCTTCCTAGGCGGACCGGCCCCGAAGGTCAAACCTCGCTGGGCGCCGCCGGGCGACGGCCCAGAAGACGATTCAGCATCGCTTTGCGCTTCTTAAACAAGGTCAGGCCTAGACAGGCCGCGCCAACCCACAGACCGATCTCGCCGATCAGCAGCAGGGCGGCGCCGGCGATGGCGGCATGTGTCATCTCGATCTGATCGGTCTTGCCCGCCAGCAGCGCCAGTCCTCCACCGACATAGCCGATGGCGCAGACCGCCATGGCGACGAAGCCGATCAGGCGGGTGCGGGTCAGAGGCGTTTTGGCTTTTTGAACGGGGGTCACGGCGATCTCCATCAAGGTCGGTTGTCTTTATGACAAGCAAGCTAGACATATAGACGGGTTACGTCAAGCACCATTGACACATAGACAGGTCTGCTTGCCGGATGGTGTCGGCGAGACAGGTTGGCGATTGCGATCGTGCGCCCTACCTATGCCGCTCGCCGTCCCGTCCGAGTGAATAGCCGACCATGTCAGAGACCCCCGCCCTGCCCGACAACGCCATCGAGGTACGGGGACTGAAGAAGACCTATGCCGGGTCCAAGAAGGCTGCCCCCAAGACGGCCCTGCGCGGCGTCGATCTGGTCATTCCGCGCGGCTCGGTCTTCGGCCTGCTGGGCCCGAACGGTGCCGGCAAGTCGACTCTGATCAACATCCTGGCCGGGGTCGTGAAGAAGTCCGAGGGCTCGGTGACCATCTGGGGCCGAGACATCGATAAGGAGCCGCGCGACGCCGCCGCCGCCCTGGGCGTCGTGCCGCAGGAGATCGTCGCCGACGTCTTCTTCACCCCGCGCGAATCGCTGGAGGTGCAGGCGGGCTTTTACGGCGTGCCCAAGGACGAGCGCCGGTCCGACGAACTGCTGGCCGCGCTGGGCCTGTCGGACAAGGCCAACGCCTATGTCCGCGCCTTGTCCGGCGGCATGAAGCGCCGTCTGATGGTGGCCAAGGCCTTGGTCCACAATCCGCCCATCCTGATCCTGGACGAGCCGACGGCCGGCGTGGACGTCGAACTGCGTCGCCAGCTGTGGGCCTATGTCCGCCGCATCAACGAGGAGGGGGTGACGATCGTCCTGACCACCCACTATCTCGAAGAGGCCCAGGAGCTTTGCGACACCATCGCCATCGTCAACCGGGGCGAGGTGGTGGCCTGCGAGCCGACGCCGCAGCTTCTACGCCGTCTGGACAGCCGCAATGTCGTCGTGACCCCGGAAACGCCCCAGGCGACGCCGCCGGTGCTGGCCGGTTTCGAGGTGACACCTCGTCCGGGCGGCGCCTTCGCGGTCGCCTATAAGAAGGGGCAGTCATCAGTCGAGCAGGTCATCAACGCCGTGCGCGCCGCCGGCGTCACCATCGCCGACATCACCACCGAAGATCCGGACCTGGAGGACGTCTTCCTGGCCCTGACCTACGGCGATGCGTCACGGGTCGACCCGACCAGGGACTAATCGACCTCGGCCAGGAACTCGAAGATCGCCGCCTTGGCCTCGGCCTCGTCCAACATGGGCGCGTGGCCGATGCCGGGAACCTCGACATAGGCCATGGTTGGAGCCGCCCTCTTCATCCGCGCGGCGATGTCAGCGCTCAGCAGATCCGAGGCAGCGCCCCGCACCAGCAGCGTCGGCTTCTTCTTCGCCAGCCGCCGGAACATCGGCCACAGGTTCGGGACCAGCGCCTTAGCCCCCGCCGCTCGGATCGGCACGGCGATGTCGGGATCGTAGTCCAGCGCGATCTCACCGTCCGGCTGCTGGCGGAAAATGCGCCGGGCGAAGGCGTCCCAGTCCGCATCCGTATAGTGCGGGAAGGCCACCGAATTGATCCGCTTCGCGTAGTCCGCCGCATCGGCCCAAGAGCCGATCTCGACCGGCTGGCCGCTGTAGGCTGCGATCCGCGCCAGACCTTCCGGCGCCACCTCCGGCCCGATGTCGTTCAGGATCGCCGCGACAACCGCCTTCGGCCGCATCGTCGTCAGCGCCATGGTGATCAACCCGCCCATCGAGGTGCCAACGAAGACCGCTTTATCGATCCCGGCCTGCTCCATCAGGGCCAGCACGTCGCGCGCATAGACGTCGGGCATATAGGTCATGGGGTCGGGCGCACGGTCCGACAGGCCACGTCCACGCACATCCACGGCCAGCACCCGACGCCCGCTCTGGGCCAAAAGCGGCGCGATGGCTTCAAAATCGGCGCTGTTGCGGGTCAGCCCGTGGATGGCGATCACCGACGGCCGCGCGACGCCGGGACCGGGCGCATAATCCCGCGCAAAGAGAGAGAGGCCATCCGGCGAAGTCCAGCGGCGTTCAACGAATGGATAGGGCGCACTCATTGGCGATGTCCTCCGATTTTTGGATCAGAGTAATTCACCAGGCGAGGAAATGCGACGCCTGGTCTTAAAGACCCACCACATCGCGCACGAAAGCGTCCAGGTCCCCGCCTTCGAAGAGATAACCCGCCACCCCGGCCCGCTCTCCAGCCTGCAGATCCCGCTTCTGATCGCCGATGATGAAGGACTGCGTTGGGTCCAGATCGTGCTCGGCGATGGCGCGCAGCAACATGCCCGGATTGGGTTTGCGATCAGGGTGGTCGGGATGGCGATAGCGCGCCTCGATCGCCTCGGGATGGAAGGGCGCGGAATAGACGGCGTCGATGATCGCGCCCTCCTCGGCCAGCCGCGCGACCAGCAGAGCGTTGAAGGCGTTCATCGTCTCTTCGCTGAACAGGCCCCGCGCCACGCCCGACTGGTTCGTCACGATCACGGTGCGATAGCCGGCCTCGTTCATCCGCCGCACCGCCGCCGCCGCGCCCGGGATCAGCGTCAGATGCTCCGGACGATGCGGATAACCGCTGTCCTCGATCAGCACCCCGTCCCGATCCAGAAAGGCGGCGGGCAGGCCGGTCATGCGTCGCTCCGAAGCAGTTCAGAAAAGGCGGTCATCAGGTGATAGAGGCTGGACGCCGGCGCCGCCGCATCGTGCGAGCGGCCTTCGGCGTCGTAGCTGTCCACCCATAGGCCCGGCACAATGGTGGCCAGATGCGTGTCGAACACAGAGGCGATCAACCCTGAAACGCCCGCGTCGCCAAAACTCAACCCTGTTCGAATGGCCTCGGTCTGGGCCCACAGACGCCGTCCACCATCCAGCACCTCTCCCGTCGGGCCGATCTCGCGGATGGCGAATCCGTCGCGGTAACCCTGCGTTGCCGTCCGACGATGCAGCGCCGTGGCCAGATCTGAATCGTCCCCGGCCTGCTTAAGCAGCCAGGCCCATTCTTCGAGGTGGCCCGGCTCGATCACATGACCCGTCGCCGGATCGGCGGACCAATTCTCGGTGAAATATTCGCGAATGGCGCCGTCGATCAGGAAGCGGTGTTTGCACAGGTCCAGCGACACCCGCGCCGCCGCTTCGAACGCTGGATCGGGCGCAATCGCCTGCCAGGCCAGCATCGCCTCCAGCATATGCATGTGGGGATTTTGCCGACGCGGCAGGCGTGGCGGCAGGGCCTCCTCCCATCCTCCATGCGAAGACGCCATCAACCGATCGATCGCAGCCAGAGTCTCAAGCGCCAGAGGCCGCGCTCGCGCATCACCAAGAACGCGATGCGCCGCCGCGAGCGCGAACAGGACGAAGGCCAGGTCGTAAAGATCAGGCGTCTCATCGACCACCACGCCGTCGTCATCGGTTGCCGAGACCCAAAGGCCGTCGTCACGTCGGCGATCGGCTATCAGTTGATCCAGCCCGGCCTTGGCCACCGCACGGCCCTGCGCCCAGCCCAAGGCGGCCGTTTCGCAGAAGACATAGACCTGGCGTGCCTGAACCCGCGTCCGACGACGAAGTCCGGTCACCGGCCGGCCGTCGAAATCCAGTTGCTCGAAGAACCGCCCATCGGCGTCCACACCCCGCTCGGCCCACAGCGGCAGGGCATGGTCGAACAGCCAGTTCGAGACCCTGGTCCGGGCGGCGGAAAGCGTCGTCATGGCGCTGGCTTAAGACGCAAGCCGACGGGCGCCAAGACCTGTGTGCGGTAGCAAAGGGCAACGCGATGTGACGCCGCGCGATTTGGCCCGCGCGCCCGATCTTGCTAGGACGACCCGACATTCGCGGCCCGCCTGTCCGGCCGCCGCCCCCGATTCCCCCGTGGAGAGCGTCCCCCATGATCCCCTTCATCGACCTTCAGGCCCAGCGCCAACGCCTCGGCGGCAAGATCGAGGCCGCCGTTCAGGAGGCCGTCGTGGGCGGCGCCTGGGTCATGGGTCCGCAGGTCCGCCAGTTCGAGGCCGACCTCGCCGCCTTTGGTCAGGCCAAGCACGCCTTGGGCTGCGGCAACGGCACCGACGCCCTGATCCTGCCGTTGATCGCCTGGGGCGTCCGCACCGGCGACGCCGTCTTCTGTCCCAGCTTCACCTTCACGGCCACGGCCGAGGTCGTGCCGTGGCTGGGCGCCTCGCCCGTGTTCGTGGACGTCGACGCCCAAACCTACAATATGGACCCGGCCAAGCTTGAGGCGGCCATCAAGGCGGTCAAGGCCGAAGGTCGCCTGACGCCCAAGGTGGTCATCGCCGTCGATCTGTTCGGTCAGCCCGCCGACTATCCCGCCATCCGCGCGATCTGCGACCGCCACGGGCTGAAGCTGATCTCGGATTCGGCGCAGGGCTTCGGATGCACCCTGAACGGCGATCATCCGCTGAAGTGGGCTGATGTCACCACGACCAGCTTCTTCCCGGCCAAGCCCCTGGGCTGCTACGGCGACGGCGGGGCGGTGCTGACCGACGACGACGATCTGGCTCAGGAAATGGATTCCCTTCGCGTGCACGGCAAGGTCGTCGCCAAGGACCTGAAGGCCGGCGCCGCCGCCTTCGCCCACGATCCCAAATATCTGGCCATGCGCATCGGCATGAACAGCCGGCTGGACACCATCCAGGCCGCCATCCTGATCGAGAAGCTGAAGGTCTTCGGTCAGGAGATCGAATGGCGCAACCGGATCGCCGCCCGCTACAACGAACGCCTTGCGCCCCATGTCTCGGCCGTGCCCCACGTCATCGACGGCGGGGTTTCCATCTGGGCGCAATACACGATCGAGCATGAGGACCGCGACGGGCTGGCCGCGCACCTGAAGGATCAGGGCGTGCCCACCGCCGTCTATTATCCGGTGCCGATGCACATGCAGCCGGCCTATCAGCGCTTCCCGCAGGGCGCGGGCGGCCTGCCGGTCACCGAACGGCTGAGGAATCGGGTCCTCAGCCTGCCGATGCACGCCGATCTGGACGAGGCGACCCAAGACAAGGTCGTCGCCGCCGTCGCCAGCTACAAGGGCTAAGCCGATGCCGAACACCCCCGCCCTCAAGATCGGCGTCGCCGGCGTCGGCGTCATGGGCCGCAACCATGCGCGCGTCGCCTCCGAGATGCGCGAGTTCGACCTGACCACCGTCTTCGATCCCGATGCGGTGACGGCCGAGGGCGTCGCCGCCGCCTATGGCGCATCGCCCGTCACGACGGCCCAGGCCTTCGTCGACGCCGGTCTGGACGCCGCCATCGTCGCCACGCCCAACCGGTTCCATGCCGAGATCGGCGTCGCCCTGCTGGAAAAGGGCGTCCACGTCCTGGTCGAAAAGCCGATCGCCGCCAGCGTCGCCGACGCCCAGCGCATGATCGATGCAGCCAAGGCCAATGACCGCGTTCTGATGGTCGGTCAGGTCGAGCGCTTCAATCCGGCGGTCGAAACCGTCAAGCGCGCCGTCGCCGACGACGACATCATCTCGATTCAGATTACCCGGGTCGGTCCCTTCCCGCCCCGCATGGGCGAGGTCGGCGTGGTCATCGATCTGGCCGTGCACGACATCGACATCATCCGCCACCTGACGGGCTCCGAGATCGTTGAGGTCCAGCCGCAACTTGCCCGCACCCGCGCGGATCGCGAGGACACGGCCTTGCTCCAGTTCCGCCTGGACAGCGGCGTGATCGCCCACATCACCACCAACTGGGTGACCCCCTACAAGACCCGCACCCTGCAGGTCGCGACCAAGACCAAATTCATCGTCGCCGATCTGATCACGCGCCAGGTCACCGAATATTTTGGCCAGCAGCCGGACGGCTCCTATTCGACCCGGATGCTGAACAGCTGGCCGGCCGAGCCGCTGAAAAAGGAGCTGGAGGCCTTCGCACGCGCCATCACGACCGGCGAAACGCCGGCCATCACTGGCGAGGATGGCCTGCGCAATCTCGAGGTCGCGCTGCGCTGCCTCGGCGAGCACTGATCGGATCAGGCCCCGTTCTCGCCGCAAAACCTGAGGAAGAGAGACGTATGCGCCGTATCACCGCCACCGCTCTCGCCCTGATCGCCGTCGGTTCGGCGGCGGCGCCCGCCCATGCGGACACCCGCTACCTGGCCTATAATGCGTCGGACCGGATCACCCAGGCGCTGACCAAGGGCGTCACCTTGCAGGTGCGGCGCGGTCTCTTCGGCGCGGTGCAGGTCGAACGTCTGTTCTCCACCACCGCGCGCGGCACGGCAGGTTTCACACGCGGCGGACCGGACGCCGCGCGACGCGTCCTGCCCCAGGGCGCCGAGGAAAACGATATCTACGCCATCGATCAGGACGGCGACGGCCGTGGCCTGTCGCGCGCCCTGTGTCCCGGCGCCGACGAGGTCTGGCTGATCATGGGTCGCGTCCGCGCGCCCCGTCCCCTGACGATGCAGGCGGTGGGTCGGTGGTCGGACGGCGCCTATCGGCACTGCGTGACGCTCAGCTACGACTGGCGCGGCGAATGGGCGACAGCGCCGCAGGCGCAAACGCCGCGAGACTGATCCGCGTCCAGACTGTTTCATAATCAGCACGTGCAAGCGGGTAATTATGGCAATTTGACTTTTATAATCGTCAGTGACACTTTGGGCACACGAGCGGCGGCGGCCGCTCTACCGCCCTGGAATATCCCCCTCCCCGGCGGCGAGAGAGACGAACCTCCCAGAGCCCGGCCCGTCGCGGCCGGGCTTTTTTTACGCCGCGCGCCTGCTAGACGTGGGCATGACCCTTCGCCTCGCTACCTGGAACATCAACTCCGTCCGCCTGCGCATCGACCAGGTCGCCCGCTTCGTCGCCGAACGCGCGCCCGATGTCCTGATGCTGCAGGAGATCAAATGCACCACGGACCAGTTTCCGCGCGGCGCCTTCGAGGACATGGGCATGCCCCATCTTCGGGTGGCGGGCCAGAAGGGCTGGCACGGCGTGGCCATCGCCAGCCGCCTGCCGCTTGAGGACAGCGACACCTTCCAGGTCTGCAAACTGGGTCACGCGCGTTGTGTCTCGGCCCGCGTGTCCGGCATCGACGTGCAGAACTTCTACATTCCGGCTGGCGGCGACATTGCCGACCGGGCGCTGAACCCCAAGTTCGATCACAAGATGGATTTCTACGAACAGCTCACCGCCGTCGTGGCCAAGCAGGACAAGGCGCGGCCGCTGGTGATGGCCGGCGATTTCAACATCGCCCCCGGCGAAGGCGATGTTTGGAACCACCGCTACATGTCCAAGATCGTCAGCCACACGCCGATCGAGGTCGAGACTTTGAACCGACTTCAGGAGACGGGCGGTTTCGCCGATGTGCTGCGCGACCGTTTCCCCGAGCCTCAGAAACTGGCCAGTTGGTGGAGCTATCGCGCCGCCGACTTCCGCAAATCGAATCGCGGTCTGCGCCTGGACCACATCTGGACCTCGCCCGGCCTGACCTCCGCCGTGGTCAAGGACACCGCCCGCATCCACGACGATGTCCGCGAGTGGGATCGTCCCAGCGACCATGCGCCGGTGACGGTCGATCTGGACGTCTGATCCTCAATAGACGGCGACCGGCTTGACCGACGCCGGCGCCTTTCGACCCCGGCCGACCTTTCTGGCGGCGCGCCCGAGCCGAACCACCGCCTCGTCCAACTGATCTTCCGGCAACGTGTAGGGCAGGCGCAGCCGGCGTTCGAAGGCGCCGTCGACGCCGAATCGCGGACCGGCGGCGAGGCGCAGGCCTTCGGCCTCGGCTGCGATCGTCAAAGCGGAACTGATCGGCCCCGGCAGCCGCGCCCATAGGGACAGTCCCCCAGCCGGGCGCGGACAGGCCCACTCAGGCAGTTTTTCAGCGAGCCGCGTCCGCAGATGATCCCGCCGGGCGCGCAGGAGAGGCCGGCGCGCCGCCAGGGCCTTGCCGCCATCGTTCAAAAGTTCGACCGCCGCCAGCTGCTCCAGGATCGGAACACCCAGATCGAAGCTGGCGCGACTTTGGGCCAGGCGCTGGATCACCGCCCGGTCAGCGCGGATCCACCCTATTCGCAAACCACCCCAGACGCTTTTGGACATCGATCCCAATCTGACCATCCGCGGCGCATCGACGGCCGAGGCGCTGAGCGCCGGCGGTCCGCTCAAGGTCAGCTCGACAAGGGTTTCGTCCAGCACCAGCAGGGTTTCGGACCCCTTCAATCCCGCCAGCAAACGCGTCCGGTCCGCCGCCCGCATCATCCGCCCGGTCGGATTGTTGTGGTCCAGCACCAGATAGGCCATCGCCGCATTGCTGCTGCGACAGGCCGAGACGAGCCCCTCGACATCCCAGCCTTCCTCGCCGTCGCCGTCCAGCAGGGCGACGGGGACGGCGCGACCGCCCGCCGCCAGGATGGCGTCGATCGCCTGCGGATAGGTGGGATGGTCGAACACCACCGGGGCGCCTGGCCGCGTTGTCAGGCGCAGCAGATGGACCAGTCCGTTGTGCGCGCCATGCGTGATCAATATCTGCCCTGAAGAGGTCGCCAGGCCGCGCCGCCGGTATCCCGCGGCCACCGCTTCGCGCAGTTCCTCTAGCCCCGCCGCCTCATAACCGTGTCCTGGCAGGTTGGCCGGCAACCGCTCCAGCGCCCGCACATAGGCAGCGTGCACATTGGGATCGGCCGGCAGGACGGCGGCGGTCAGGTCGATCAGACCGGGCTTGTCCGTTGGCGTCGCCTCGTGACGCGGCGCCGGTCCGGCCGGCAGGCTTGTACGTGCGGCGGCGCCCTGCCCGCCGGTCAGGAATCCGTCATCCCGCAAGCGACCGTAGGCGGCCGAAACGGTCGTTCGGCTCAAGCCCAGCGCCTGGGCCAGTTCCCGTTCGCCGGGCAACCGCGCCGCCAAGGGCAGTCGGCCATCCAGAATCAGCAGTCGTACCGCCCCCGCCAGCTGCCGATAGGCTGCGCCAGCGCCCGGCGACCGCCAGGCGCCGAGATGGCGTGTCAGGGAAACAAGACCGATCGACCGCAATGACATGAGGCCAGAATGGCATAACTGGCTCTGTTTTCGATAGCCAGTTTGGCGCATCTGGTCGATCTATGACCCGTCGCCTGATCCAGCTGTTCATCGGCCTCGTCCTCTACGGCCTCTCCATCGCCCTGATCGTTCGCGCCGATCTCGGTTTGGATCCGTGGGACGTGCTGAACCAAGGGGTGTTCGAGCGGTTCGCGAAACCCAGCGGAGTCAGCTTCGGTCTGGTGGTCAATCTGATCGGTATGGCTGTGCTGCTTCTATGGATTCCCCTGCGCCAGAAGCCGGGGATCGGGACCGTGGCTAATGTGCTGGTCATCGGCACAGTCGCCAACGTCGGCCTGGACTGGATCCCGTCCGACCTGGGCCTACCGCTCCGAGCCGGCCTGCTGATCGCCGGCATTGTCCTGAACGGCGTGGCCAGCGGGGCCTATATCGGCGCAGGCCTCGGCCCCGGTCCCCGCGACGGCCTGATGACCGGCATCGTCGCGCGTACCGGCTGGCCGGTGAAATGGGTGCGGACGGCCATCGAGCTAACCGTCATCGCCATCGGCTGGCTGTTGGGCGGCTCGGTCGGCTTGGGCACGGTGCTCTACGCCCTGACCATCGGCCCGCTGGTGCACGTCTTCCTGCCGCTTTTCACGATCCGCCGATAACTTCCGTCAGCCTTGGGCCGTCCGCCGGTTTGATCGAGGTGAAGCGGCCTAATGCGAAAGTCGTCGCATCAGGGCCTTCACGGCCTTGGCGTGACCATGGTCCAGATCGCCCTCGGGATAGAGGTCGATGCGGACCTGCGGCGTCAGCCCGCGTCCTTCAAGCAGATGGCCTTGCGGATCGACGTAAAGCTCCATGGGCATGGCGAAGCGCCAACCATTGGCGAGAACCACGGGGCTCTGATCCGAAAACGCGCCTCTCGTCCGGGTCCCGGCGTGCGTGACATTGGGCAGAACCGTCATCATCTGGCTGAATGTCTCGCCGGCGCTGACGGTGATATCGCTGGTCAGAAGCCAGACAGGGCCGTGATAGCCCGGTCGATCCGAGGGTCGCACCTCCACGACCTGCGGAGCGACGCCCGATCCCCAGCCCCTCTTGATGTAGGCGACGCGCGGCTGGTCGGCGAAACGCGACGCGATCAACCGGCTGACAGAGTCATAACCGCCGCGATTGTTGGACACGTCCACGATGACTGCTCGCGTCCCGTCGAAAGCGATCATCGCTTCGTCCAGCGCGGCTTCCAGCGGCTCTGTGGAAGCGGCGTCCTCGGCGTCGAACCCTCCCATGGTCACGATCGCCAGATAGCCTACGCCGTCGTTCACACCCCAGAAGACCCGATTGTTGGCGACGGCGTGACCTTCACCGTCAAGGATGGTCTGAAGGACGCCTTCGCGCCACGCGCCCAGCCACGCTCTCTCGGGTCTTGTCTCGGAGCGGGCGTTGACCGCGTCCAGGGTTCGTCCGCTCGACACCTGAAGGTCCTGCGCGCGGCCTTCGATTTCTGCGCTCAGTTCGATATGTGCGTCATCCAGTCCTGACAGAAGGTCGGCGGCGGCGGCGAACGCCTGGCTGGGGGATGACGTCTGCGAAAGACGCGCAAGCACGTCGCTGCGACGGGCTTGGAAATCGATCTTTCGAGCCTCGAAACCGGGATAGTAGGCCTGCATCAAATCCGAGATGGCCAGGACGGCGGCACGGTCGCTCGAATCTGGATGTTGGCAGGCCGGGGGCAAAGCCGGCAGCCTGTCGAACACATAGATGCTCGCCTGATCGTCGTGCGCTTCGGTCAAGCCTATGCCGCCAGCCACGGCGACGACGGCGGCGAAGCTGTCTTTCAGATCTTCCCCATCAGGGTCGGGCCAGCAGACCCCGCCAGCCTCGTGATAGACCCGGAGGTCTTGCCCGGCGCGGACGATCACCAGGCCATAGCCGCGCGATCGGAATACGCCGTCCGGCGCCACGGACGGCATCGGTGATTGCTGGAGCAAGGCGGCGAGGGCGAAGGCGGCGATCATGCCGTTTCATCGCCTGCGCGAACGCTGTCGTCCAGGCGCTTTCAGGGTTGAAGTCGATACCCGCCCGCATCGGTCAGCAGCAGACGCGCATGGCCCGGTTCCGGTTCGATCTTCTGGCGCAGGCGATAGATATGGGTTTCCAGCGTATGCGTCGTGACCCCGGCGTTGTAGCCCCAGACCTCGGTCAGCAACTCTTCGCGCGACACCGGCTTGGCCCCGGCGCGATAGAGGTATTTCAGGATATTGGTTTCCTTCTCGGTCAACCGCACCTTCTTGCCCTTTGAGTCCATCAGCACCTTGGCGGCAGGCCGGAACTCGTAGGGGCCAATGGTGAAGACGGCGTCCTCAGATTGTTCATGGCTGCGCAGATGGGCGCGGATGCGCGCCAGCAGCACGGCGAACCGGAAGGGCTTGGTGACATAATCGTTGGCTCCGGCGTCCAGGCCCAGGATGGCGTCGGCGTCCGCCGATTGCGCCGTCAGCATGATGACCGGTGTCGAAACCCCGTCCTTGCGCAACAGGCGACAGGCCTCGCGGCCATCCATGTCGGGCAGATCGACGTCCAGCAGGATCAGATCGGCGCGGATCTCGCGCCCCATCCGGACGCCATCGGTCGCGGTCGCGGCCTGCTGGGTCTTGAACTCCTCATGCAGGTTCAGCTGCTCGGCCAGGGCCTCGCGCAGGTCGTCGTCGTCGTCGATGATCAGAATGGTCTTGGGCGTAGGCATGGGACAGACAATGGCGAGGCTTGGCCCCCGCGCCAAGGCTTGGGGGTGCGAATATTCACATCGGGTTACGAGCTAGAGGGCGTTTCGGGTGGATTTCGTTCCCCGAACAAGGCCGTTCCGACCCTGACGTGCGTCGCACCGCACCGTATGGCGGTCTCGTAGTCGCCGCTCATGCCCATCGACAGGACCGACAAACCGTGGCGTTCGGCGATGTCCCGCAACATCTGAAAATGCGGCTCTGCGTCCTGATCCGCCGGGGGAATGCACATCAGACCGTCGAGCGTCAGCCCATAGGTGTCGCGCGCAGCCGCAATCAGGGCGTCGGCGGCGTCGGGCAGGACCCCGGCTTTCTGAGGCTCGGCGCCCGTGTTCACCTGGACCAGGACGCGCGGCGATCGGCCGCGCTTTTCGCCCGCCTGCGCCAGGGCGCGCGCCAGCTTTTCGCGATCCAAGGTTTCGATCACGTCGAACAGAGCGACCGCATCCTCGGCCTTGTTGGTCTGCAACGGGCCGATCAGCCGCAGCTCCAAGCCCGGTACGCCCCCGCAACGATCAGCCCAACGGCCCTGCGCCTCCTGCACGCGGTTCTCGCCGAATATCCGCTGACCCGTCGCCAGGATAGCGTCGATAGCCTCTGGGGCTTGTGTTTTGGAAACGGCGGTCAGGGTCACGTCCGCTGGATCCCGACCGGCCGCATGGCAAGCGGCGTCGATGCGCGCCCGCACCTCGGCGACCCTTTCGGCGATGGACGGGGCGGAAAAAGCGGAGGAAGAAGAGGTCATGATCCTGCCGGCCGGTTACAGCGACGATGCGCGCGCGCTCTGGAACGCCGCGACCGCTCTAAACCGCGCCGCCGCCGCTGTCAGCCCGGCCGCAGCGGCCTTGCCGCCGTTGCTGTTCTTCACCGACCCGGATCGCACGCCCAGGCCGTGGGAGACGGCGGCGCGCCTGCCCGCCGGCTCGGCGGTGGTCTATCGCGCCTTTGGCGCCTCCGACGCCGTCGACACAGGGCATCGGCTTCGGGAAGCGACGGCCGATCGTCGCGTGAAACTGCTGGTCGGACTAGACCCCGATCTGGCCGAGGCGATCGACGCCGACGGGCTCCACCTCCCTGAACGTGGGGTGGAGCAGGCCGTGCGCATTCGCTCGGACCGACCCGACTGGATTCTAACAGCGGCCTGGCATGGCTCTTCGGCCGCGCCCGAAGACCTGAACGCCCTGATCCTGTCGCCGGTGTTTTCGGCGGGCGGCGCGTCCGCCGGTAAAGCCGCATTGGGCGTCACTGCATTCGAACAGCATGTGAAAGCCGCCGGCCTGCCGGTCTATGCGCTGGGCGGCGTCACGCCAGAGAACGCCGCAACGCTCGCGCACACGGGCGCCTGCGGCTTGGCGGCGGTGAATGCGATCCAGTCAGCGTTTCGCTGACCGATCGAAATCAGAACTTGAAGATGGTTTCCAGACGGACGCGGGGCTGAGCCCGGCCGTTGGTTTCGGGCGCGCGGGCCGGATCGGCTTCCGGCGTGCTGACGGCGGCGGCGGCGCCGACACGCAGACGGTCGTTCAGGCGGTAATAGGCGCCGGCCTCGACGTCACCCCAGTCGGTCTCGCGACCCACGGGCTGGTTCAGGTTGAAATCCAGACCCCACCGGCCACGATCGTTGAGGCGCAGACCGCGACGCTGCGGCGCCGGCGCGTTACGCTGCGCCGCCTGGGCCTCCGAAAGGGAAACGGTGGATGTGCTTTGGGCAAGCGCCGACGTCGACGCGGCCATCGCCGCCGTCGCCATCATCACAGCCAGGAAACCACCGAACCGCATACCAAATCCTTCGAACCCCGCCATGAGGCGGCGTTTCAACCCTGAACCGACCTTATATGGTCGTGAGCCCCGCGATTAGACACCGGGTGTCTGCGCGGTCAACGCAATGAGCCGGCGATAACAAGGTTCCCGCGCATTGTTGTCGGCGTATGTGTCTCAAGCGTCACGGGATTCGGGCGGATTCCCGCGAAATCTCACATGCCCTTCACAAAACACCGCGACGAGCGATGCGGCGGGAACCGACTTCGCCTTGTCATCGCCCCTTTTCGCCGTGTTATAGAGCCTGGCAGTCGGCATTTCTCATGCCGTGCGCGCGTGCGGGCGAGGGCTCTCACGTCCCTGAGTTTACGGAGACTTCTCTTGATGAGCCTCAACAAGGCCCTGGTTCGGAACGTCGCGGTCGTGCTGGTCTCGGGCGTGGCCCTGGGCGCGTCCCTGTCGGCCTGCTCGAGCATTCCCTTCGTCGGCGGCAAGAAGTCTGCGCCCAAGACGAACGTGCAACAGGGCATCGGCGTCAACGCCTTCCTGTGGCGCGCCTCGCTCGATACCCTCAGCTTCATGCCGCTGCTGACCGCCGATCCGTGGGGCGGCGTCATCAATTATGACTGGTACATCAACCCCCAGACGCCGAACGAGCGCTTCAAGGCGACCGTCTTCATCCTGGACACCCGTCTGCGCGCCGACGCGCTGAACGTCACGGTGACCAAGGAAGTGAAGGGCGCCGATGGTCAGTGGACCGCCGCCCCGGTTGCCGCCCAGACCGAGGCCGATCTGGAAAACGCCATCCTGACCAAGGCGCGCCAGCTGAATCTGTCGAACGCCGGCTAAAGCCGGCGCTCGCTTTATTTCTAGGCGCTACCGCCCTTTGGGCTACTTGAGCGCCGACTGGTTTAGTTTCGTCAGACCTGCTGGGAACGCCGAAACGCATTACTTCTTGGGCGCTGTCGTCCTTCGGGCTAGTTGAGCCGGGAGGGCGTTAGCGCCCTTTCGACTTTCAGGACGACCGTGGCCCGTTACGAACCCAAGACCGCCGAACCCCGCCAGCAGGCCCGATGGGCCGAGGCTTCCGCCTTCGTCACCAAGGACACCGGCCGGCCGAAATACTATGTGCTTGAGATGTTCCCCTATCCGTCGGGCAACATCCACATGGGTCACGCCCGCAACTATGTGATGGGCGACGTGGTGGCGCGGTCTAAGCGCGCGCAGGGGTACGACGTTCTGCATCCGATGGGCTGGGACGCCTTCGGCATGCCGGCCGAGAACGCGGCCATGGAGCGCGGCATCCACCCGAAAGGCTGGACCTACTCCAACATCGCCAACATGCGCGAGCAGCTGAAGCTGCTCGGCCTGTCGCTGGACTGGTCGCGTGAGTTCGCCACCTGCGACCCGGAATACTATGGCAAGCAGCAGGCCTGGTTCCTGGAGCTGTATCGGCGCGGTCTGGTCTATCGCAAAGATGCGGTGGTCAACTGGGATCCGGTCGACAACACGGTCCTGGCCAACGAACAGGTCATCGACGGACGCGGCTGGCGTTCAGGCGCCCTGGTCGAGAAGCGCAAGCTGAACCAGTGGTTCCTGCGCATCACCGACTATGCCGACGACCTGATCGACGGCCTGAAGACCCTGGACCGCTGGCCCGAAAAGGTCCGGCTGATGCAAGAGAACTGGATCGGCAAGTCCAAGGGCGCGACCCTGTGGTGGGACATCGCCGAGGCGCCGGCCTTCCTGCCCGCCTCCCCCGAGGGCGAACCCAATCACGCCCGCGATCCGATCGAGGTCTACACCACCCGCCCTGACACCCTGTTCGGGGCCAGCTTCCTGGCCCTGGCGCCCGACCATCCCCTGACCAAGGCCATCGCCGAGCATCGGCCGGACGTGGCGGACTTCGTCAAGGCCTGTGCTCAGACCGGCACCAGTGAAGCCGAGATCGAAAAGGCCGAGAAGCTGGGCGTGGATCTGGGCGTTCGCGTCCGCCATCCCTTCGATCCGGACAAGACCCTACCCGTCTGGGCCGCCAACTTCGTGCTGTCGACCTATGGCTCGGGCGCCATCTTCGGCTGCCCGGCCCATGACCAGCGCGACCTGGACTTCGCCCGCAAATACGATCTGCCGGTGACGCCGGTGGTGAAGCCCGACGACGCCGAGACGGTCGAGATCGGAACCGAGGCCTATGTCGGCCCCGGCCGCATCTTCAACTCAGACTTCCTGAACGGCATGGACGTCGAGGCCGCCAAGGCCGCCGCGATCGCCAAGGTCGAGGCCGCCGGCCAAGGCCGCGCCGAGACCATCTATCGTCTGCGCGACTGGGGTGTTTCGCGCCAGCGGTATTGGGGTTGCCCGATCCCGATCATCCACTGCCCGTCGTGCGGCGTTGTCGAGGTTCCCGCCGATCAGTTGCCGGTCGTCCTGCCTGATGATGTGACCTTCGACGTGCCCGGCAATCCCTTGGCGCGTCACGCGACCTGGAAGCACGTCAAATGCCCGTCGTGCGGCGCCGATGCGACGCGCGAGACCGACACGCTCGACACCTTCGTCGATTCCAGCTGGTATTTCGCCCGCTTCACCGATCCGACAGCCGAGGCGCCGATCGATAAGGCCGCCGCCGACCGCTGGCTGGCCGTCGATCAATATATCGGCGGGGTCGAGCACGCGGTCCTGCACCTGCTGTACGCCCGCTTCATCACCCGCGCCCTGTCGGGCGCCGGCATGCTGTCGGTGAAGGAGCCGTTCGCCGGCCTGTTCACCCAAGGCATGGTGGTTCACGAAACCTATCGCCGCGGCGACGGCGCCTGGGTCGAGCCGACTGACGTCGAGCTCAAGAACGACAACGGCGTCCGCTCGGCCCGTCAGCTGTCGACCGGCGAGACCTTGGTCATCGGCGACATCGAAAAGATGTCCAAGTCCAAGAAGAACGTCGTCGCTCCGGCCGAAATCCTGGAAAGCCACGGCGTGGACGCCGGTCGCCTGTTCGTCCTGTCCGACAGCCCGCCCGAACGAGACGTGCAATGGACCCCTGGGGGCGTCGAGGGCGCCAGCCGCTTCGTCCAGCGCGCCTGGACCCTGTTCGACACCTATGACGCCGGTTTCGCGGGCGAGGACAAGGCCAACGCCGAGCTGCTGCGCGAAACGCACAAGGCAATCAGGGCCGTGTCCGAAGGGGTCGAGGGCTTCCGCTTCAACTCGGCCATCGCCAAGCTCTATGCCTTGGTCGCCACCATTCGCGACAATGCCCGGGCCGGCGGCGACGCCAAGCGTCAAGCCCTGTCGGCGCTGGCCCGTCTGATCGCCCCATTCACTCCGCACCTGGCCGAAGAAGCCTGGACGCGGCTGGGGGAAGACGGGATGGTTCTGGACGCGCCGTGGCCCGTGTGGGACGCTGCGCTCGCGGCCGACGACGAGGTGGTCCTGCCCATCCAGATCAACGGCAAGCGTCGCGCGGAAATCCGCGTGCCGCGCGGCATGGAGCCGTCCGAGGTCGAAGCCCTGGTCCTGGCCGACGAAACGGTCAAGGCGCGGCTGGAGGGTCTGAGCGTGAAGAAGATCGTCGTGGTCAAGGACCGCATCGTCAATCTGGTGGCTGGCTGATGCGTATTGCGGCGACTTGCGCGGTTCTCGCGTCTCTGGCGGTTTCCGCCTGCGGCTTCACGCCCATGTACGCCGAGCCGGCCGTGGGGTCATCTCTGCGCCGGATCGCCGTCGCGACCCAGGATGACCGTCTGGGCTATCGCCTGCGCGAGCAGCTGGAAGACGTCCTCGCCTGGGATCGCGGCGCGACGCCGTTGTATCGCCTGACGACCGAGGTCCAGCAGAACCGCCGCTCGCTGGGTCGCCGTATCGACGACACCGCCACCCGCTATGAACTCACGGTCAAGGCGACCTGGACCCTCACTCCAGCCGCCGGGGGAACGCCCGTCAGCGGCACGGAAACCGTCACCACGACCTACGCCGCCGCCGACCAGCCCTATGCCGCCATCGCCGCCCAGCAGGACGGAGAGGAGCGCGCCGCAGCCGAACTGGCCCGCCTGATCCGACTGGATCTTATGCAGGCGCTGTCGAACCCGTGATCCTGGCCAAACGCCCCGAGATCGATCGCTTTCTGAAGGCGCCCGATCCGGCGATCCGGGCGGCGGTGATCCACGGCAAGGACCGGTCGGGCGTCGCCGAGCGGGCCGAGGTGTTGTGCAAGACGGTCACGCCCGACCTGAACGACCCCTTCAACGTCACCGTCCTGACCGACAGCGACATCGATGGCGACGAAACGAAGCTGGAAGAAGCGCTGACGGCCATGTCCCTGATGGGCGGCCGTCGCCTGGTGCGCATCCGTCTGTCGGCGCTAAAGCCCGGCGTGGATAAGGCCGTCGCCGCCGCGCTGAAGATCCACGCCGACGGCGGCTACAATCCCGACGCCATGATGGTGGTCGAGGCCGACCAGCTGGGCCGCGAATCCGCGCTCAGAAAGGCGGCCGAGAAGGAGAACGGCGCGGTCGGCATCGTCTGCTATGAGGACGAGACCGGCGATGTCGCCCGCATGGTCCGTGAAGCCCTGGCCGCCGACAAGGTGGGCCTGACGTCCGACGCCCTGGACCGTTTCGTCGCGCGCCTGCCGCGCGAGCGGGGCTTGATGCGGCAGGAGATCGAGCGGCTGGCCCTGTTCATTGGCCCCGGCTCCGGCAAGACTCTGGATATTGACGCGCTGGAGCATCATCTTGGCGTCGAGCCGGACGCCTCCCTGTCGGATGCGGCGCTTCAGGCCTTCGGCGCGCGTCCCGGCCCGGCGCAGGCGGGGCTCAGGCGCGCCTTCGCCGAGGGCGAATCGTCGGTGCTCGCCGTTCGCTCCGCCGCGATCCATCTCGGAAAGCTACGCCGGATCAATATCTTGCAGGCTAACGGCGCAAACGCCAAGGAGGCCGCCAAGGCCGCTGGCATCTTCTGGAAACAGGAGGCGGAAATGCTGCGTCAGGCGCGATCCTGGCGGCTCGAAGCCCTGGACAAGGTCTTGGACAGCATCAACGCCGCCGATGTCGCCACCAAAACGACCGGAATGCCGGACCAACTGATCGCCGAACGCCTGCTGCTGGAAATCGCAGGTCGCGCCAGACGGCTGGGGCTGTAGCCCTAGCCGCGCTTGGACGCCTTGCGGAAGGCGGGCTGGGCCATGGCGACGTTGCGCGCTGACACAGCCTTCTCTTCGGCCTTGGCGCCCGGCTGGGCGTTGAACCCATGACCCGCCTTGGCCTTCTTGGCGGCGAGCGCCTGTTTCAGCTTGTCGGCGGCGGTGGTTGTCGTGTCTTCAGTCATATCGACACCCTAGCACAGTCTAGCGGTCAGCCGCGCATCAAACGGCGGCAGAGGTCGTCGAGCTGCTCCAGCGAGCCGTAGCCGATCGTCAGCTCGCCCTTCCCGCCCTTGTCCGACAACTGGACCTTCAGGCCCAGCGCATCGGCCAGATCCTGCTGCAGGGCGGCGACATCGGCCGCCCCCTCCCCGCCTGCGGCCGCCGACGCCGACTTGGCCTTCGTCGGCTTCGGCCCTTCCACCGCACGGCGCGCCAGGGCCTCTGTCTCACGGACGCTGAGACCATCCACGAAGGCGATGTCCGCCAACTGACCCGGATCGGGCGTATTGATCAGCGCGCGGGCGTGACCCGCGGACAGCTTGCCTTCGCGCACATAGAACAGCACCCGCTCGGGCAGTTGCAGCAGGCGCATGGTGTTGGCCACATGGCTGCGGCTCTTGCCGACCACGCCCGCCACCGCATCCTGCGTCCGTCCGAAGCGATCCATCAGAACGCGGTACGCCTCGGCCTCCTCCAGAGGATGCAGGTCCGCGCGCTGGACGTTCTCGACGATCGCGACTTCGAACACCTCGACGTCGTCCATCTCGTGGACCACGATCGGCACCTGGGTCAGGCGCGCCGCCTGTGACGCGCGCCAGCGGCGTTCGCCGGCGATGATCTGCCAGACGCCGTCCTCACCCGGTTGGGTCCGCACCAAAATCGGCTGCAGAACCCCCTTGTCGCGGATCGAGGCGGTCAGTTCCTCCAGATCCTCTTGGCGGAAGGTCTTGCGCGGCTGGTCCGGATTGGGCTTCAGGCTTTCGATCGGTACGCGTTGCACACCGGCGGGCACGGGCGCGTCGGATGCGACCGGCGCCTCGGCGTCCTGTCCCATCAACGCCGACAGGCCGCGGCCCAGACCTCTTTGTCGTTCAGCCAAGATACTGTTCCGTTCTATTAAAACTCAGGCGGCCAGCTTCAGGCGCTGGCGTTCGCGCTTCACCACTTCCTTGGCCAGCCGCAGATAGGCCTGGCTGCCGGCGCACTTCAGGTCATAGATCAGCGCCGGCTTGCCGAACGACGGCGCCTCGGCGACGCGGACATTACGCGGGATCACGCTCTCATAGACCTTGTCGCCGAAGTGAGCGCGCACGTCGTTGGCCACCTGGCCCGACAGGGCGCTACGACGATCGAACATCGTCAGGACCAGGCCCTGGATTTCCAGCGACGGGTTGAGGCTGTGCTTGACCATGTCGATGGTGCGCATCAGCTGGCTCAGGCCTTCCAAGGCGAAGAACTCGCATTGCAGCGGCACCAACACCGCGTCCGCAGCCGCCATCGCATTCAGCGTCAGCAGGTTCAACGACGGCGGGCAGTCGATAAGGACGTAGTCATACGCGGTAGGGCCGTCGTCATGTGCTCGCAGGGCATCGCGCAGCCGATAAGACCGGCGATCCGCTTGGCTCAGTTCGATCTCAACGCCCGACATGTCCGCGTCAGCCGGGACGATCCACAAACCCGGCACAGTCGTCTGCACCGAGGCATCCGCGATGGAGCGCTGGTCAACGACGACATCATAAATCGTGACACGCCGTGTTTCACGTGGAACACCCAGACCCGTTGAGGCATTGCCCTGCGGGTCCATATCCACGATCAGTACGCGCTCCCCGATAGCGGCCAGGGCGGTGCCGAGGTTGATGGCTGTCGTCGTCTTGCCGACCCCGCCCTTCTGGTTGGACACGGCGAGGACGCGGGCGGGCTTTCTAGCGCGTTGAGCGGGCACGGCGGAGGCTCCGGATTGTCACGATGCGGCCGCGCACGTCGCTTTGCGACGGGGCCAGTTCAGCCTCGAAATGCCAGGATTTGCGCGCTTCGATCAACTCGGATTCGGCACGCTCCCCCTTCAGGAACAGACCTTGTGCACCCCTTTGGAAGTAGGGCTGTGCATAACCCAGCAGTTTCTCCATCGGCGCGACGGCGCGGGCGGTAACGATGTGGCACGTCACAGACTGGGCCTCAGCCCGACCGACGATGACCGTCGCTGGCAAGAACAAGGCGTCCACGACCTCCTGAAGAAATCGGCAGCGCTTGGCCAGGCTATCGATCAGCCAGACGTGCGCCCCATCGCGCCCCTTCAGCATGATGGAAAGGACCAGTCCGGGAAAGCCGGCCCCCGCCCCCAGATCCGCCCAGGTCTTCGCTTCTGGCGCCCGATCGAGCAGTTGAGCACTGTCCCAGACATGGCGGTTCCAGAAGTCCGGCAGACTGTCCGGACCCACCAGATTCATCACCGCATTGGCCTCGACCAATCGCAATCGAAAGGCTTCGAGGTCGGCGAGCTGTTCCGTTGACGCATTGGCGCGTGCGCGGAACACCTTTTGTTCAGCCTCCAACATCAGGCCGCGACCGACGCCTTAGGCGTGCGCTTCACATAGGCCAGCAGCGCCGTCAAAGCGCCGGGCGTCATGCCCTCGATGCGGCCAGCTTGGCCCAATGTGCGAGGTTGGATGCGCGCCAGCTTTTCCTTGACCTCATTCGACAGACCTCCAACGGCGCCATAGTCGAGATCGGTCGGGAGCATCAGCCCCTCCTCCGTCTTCAGAGCGTCCGCATCCTGCGATTGGCGATCCAGATAGTTGGCGTAGGCGGCGTCGATCTGTACCTGCTCGCGGACGTCATCGGTCCAGTCTGCGATGACGGGCACTGCTGAGACGAAGTTGTCCAAAGTCGCATCGGGGAAGGCCAGCAGCTCGCGCATTGAACGCCGCCGGCCGTCAGCATTGACCGAAATACCAAGCTCACCGGCCTCGTTGGGCGTGAATAGCGTTTCACGTGAAACAGAGCTCGCTGATGCAAGCGCCGAAGCCTTGGACCCAAAACGAACACGCCGTTCCTCACCGACAATGCCCAGCTGTATCGCAAGCGGTGTGAGCCGAAGGTCGGCATTGTCGGCTCGCAGCGTCAGGCGATATTCAGCCCGGCTTGTGAACATCCGGTACGGTTCGGTAACGCCACGAGTCACCAGATCGTCGATCATGACGCCGATATAGGCCTGATCACGCCCCAGGATCACCGGCTCCAGGCCGGCCGCTGAACGCGCGGCGTTTAGCCCCGCCATCAGCCCCTGTGCCGCGGCCTCCTCATAGCCCGTCGTGCCGTTGATCTGTCCGGCGAGATATAGTCCCGGACGCTTCTTGACCTCGAGCGCCGCCGTCAGCTCGCATGGATCGACATAGTCGTATTCGATGGCGTAGCCGTATCGAAACACCTCGACCGCTTCTAATCCCGGGATGGTTCGCAGGAAGGCGAGCTGCGTCGGCTCCGACACCGAGGTGGAGATCCCGTTCGGATAGACCGTTGGATCGTCCAAGCCTTCCGGCTCCAGGAAGATCTGATGGCTCGTCTTGTCGGCGAACCGAACGACCTTGTCTTCGATCGACGGACAATATCGCGGGCCCCGCCCCGACAGCTTGCCGCCATAGACGGCGCTCTCGCCGAGATTGTCAGCGATGATCCGATGGGTCTCCTCCGTCGTGTGGGTCACGCCGCAGGCGATCTGGGGCACGTCAATCCGGTCGGTCAGGAAGGAAAAGGCCGACGGCGCCTCATCCGCCTGCTGCATTTCCAGACGATCCCAGCCAATGGTCCGCCCGTCCAAGCGTGCGGGCGTGCCCGTCTTCAAACGCCCCATCATCAGGCCGGCCGCTTGAAGATCGGCAGCCAGGCCCGTCGCAGCCTCCTCGCCGTAACGGCCCGCCGGGATGCGTTCGTCGCCGCGATGGATGACGCCATTCAGGAAAGTGCCCGTTGTCAGCACGACTGCCCCAGCCCGAACGGTCTCTGCGGCGCCGGTCACGACGCCGACCACACGGTCGCCTTCAAGGATAAGCCGCTCGGCCGTCCCCGCCATCAGGGTCAGATTGGGCGTCGCTTGCAGTTCGGCCTGCATGGCCTCGCGATAGAGGCGGCGGTCAATCTGGCTGCGCGGGCCCCGAACGGCGGCGCCCTTGGATCGGTTCAGAAGGCGGAATTGGATGCCGGACACATCGGCCAGCCGTCCCATGACGCCGTCCATGGCGTCGATCTCGCGAACCAGATGGCCCTTCCCCAGCCCTCCGATAGCCGGGTTGCACGACATCTCGCCGATAGTCTCCAGCTTCTGGGTTAGCAGGACGGTGCGGGCGCCCGCCCGCGCGGAAGCCGCCGCCGCTTCACAGCCGGCGTGGCCGCCGCCGATGACGACGACGTCGAATATAAGATCATGGGGAAAAATCATCGCCGGCACATAAGCCAAAACGCGTGTGATCGCCAGAGGCGGACCAATCGCATCTGACCGCGACCCGCCTCTGTTTCACGTGAAACACCGGTATGGCTAGACCTACTTTCCGATGCAGAAGGTCGAAAAGACTTCGCCCAGAATGTCCTCAACACCGATCGCACCTGTCACGCGCGCCAGAGCGTCGGCAGCCCGTCTCAGATCGTCACCAGCCATTTCCGGCGCCACATTGAGCGCAGCCCGCGCTGCATCGACGCTTTCCAACGCCTCAAGCAAACGCAGCCGATGCCGTTCCTGCGTCACGGCAGGGAAGTCGGCGCCGGACAGATCCTTCGCAAGACGGGCGGCAATCCAACCCCGAAGTTCGGCCAGGCCGTCGCCAGTTACAGTGCTGACCGCTAGAGCCTCATGACGGCCGTGACCTGTATCGACGCTAAGATCGGACTTGGTCGCCACGATCAGATCGCCATCCTTGACGTAGTTCGCAGCCACGCCGGCCGGGTCGCCAGGCGCGCGGACCCAGAGACGCAGGTCGGCTTGCTCAGCGCGCACCCGGGCGCGACGCATGCCCTCGGCCTCGACCGGGTCATCGCTGTCTCGCAGGCCGGCGGTATCCGACAAGGTCACAGCATAGCCGCCGATTACCAGATCGGCATCCAGCACATCCCGTGTGGTGCCGGCGATCGGCGTCACGATGGCCGCCTCACGTGCAACCAGCGCATTGAACAGCGACGACTTGCCGGCGTTCGTCTCACCGATCAGGACGATGCGGTAACCATCCCTCACCCGTTCGCCACGCCGCCCCGTATCGACCGCGCGTCTCAGGTCGGCGCCGAGCCGGTCCAGCACAGGCCCCGCCGTACGGGCCAGATTGTCCGGGACCTCTTCATCCGGAAAGTCGATCTCGGCCTCGACCAGAGCCAGGGCGTGAAGAAGATCACGGCGGAAGCCGGCATAGGTTTCGCTGAGCTTGCCATCCAACTGACCCAACGCCTGCTTGGCCTGTGCGCTGGTCTCCGCATCGATCAGATCGGCGACCGCCTCGGCTTGCGCCAAATCCATGCGGCCATTTTGAAACGCGCGGCGCGTGAACTCGCCGGGGTCCGCCGGGCGCAAGCCCAGTGCGATCAAGGCGCGACTGGCGGCCTCGATGACGGCACGACCGCCATGCAGATGCAGCTCGGCTGCGTCCTCACCCGTGTAACTGTTTGGTGCCACGAAACGCAGCACCAGCGCCTGATCGATGTGATCGTCGGCATGGCTGAGGTTGCGCACCGAAGCCATGCGCGGCGTTAAACGGGTCGCGCCCAGCGCCGTCAACGCGGCCTCGACGCCGGGGCCCGACAAACGGAGAACCGCGATGGCGCCTCGGCCGGGCGGCGTTGCCAAGGCGAATATGGTGTCGATCATCAACTCAGACCGAGCGGCTCCTGGGCGGGCGGATGCTCACTTCACCGCCGCTTCCATCAGGCGTCGAAACTGGTCCTGGGCCTGCAGGCCGAAGCTGGTCCAGGTCTTCATCAATTCCTCGGGCTGCATGGCGGCGACATTGGCCTCCATCCGCTTCTGCATCTCCGCGACCATGGCCTCGTTCAGCGGCGTCACGTCCGGCAGACCTAGGAATGCGCGTGCCTCCGCCGGCGTGCAATCGACTTCCACATTGACCTTCATCGCATGGTCTCCTGTTTCACGTGAAACGTCTTTTCCATCCTAACGCCGCACGCGCGGCGCGCGGCTACTTGAGGAAGGACGGATCAGGTGTTCATCGACTGGAAGAAGTCCGAGTTGTTCTTCGACTGACGCAGTTTGTCGAGCAGGAACTCGATCGCGTCCTGCGGTCCCATCGGGTTCAGGATGCGGCGCAGGACATAGGTCTTGGCCAGCTGATCCTTCGGCGTGATCAGGTCTTCCTTGCGGGTGCCGGACTTCAGCACGTCGATGGCGGGGAAGATGCGCTTGTCTGCGACCTTGCGGTCCAGCACGATCTCCGAGTTGCCAGTGCCCTTGAACTCTTCGAAGATCACCTCGTCCATCCGGCTGCCGGTGTCGATCAGAGCCGTGGCGATGATGGTCAGCGAACCGCCCTGCTCCACGTTACGCGCGGCGCCGAAGAAGCGCTTGGGCCGTTGCAGTGCGTTGGCGTCGACACCGCCCGTCAGCACCTTGCCCGACGAGGGGACGGTGGCGTTGTAGGCGCGGCCCAGACGCGTGATGGAGTCAAGCAGGATCACTACGTCCTTCTTGTGCTCGACCAGACGCTTGGCCTTTTCGATCACCATTTCGGCGACAGCGACGTGGCGGGTGGCGGGCTCGTCGAAGGTCGAGGCGACGACCTCGCCCTTCACCGTGCGCTGCATGTCCGTCACTTCTTCGGGGCGTTCGTCAATCAGCAGGACGATCAGGAAGACTTCCGGGTGGTTGCGTTCGATCGACTTGGCGATGTTCTGCAGCATCACTGTCTTACCGACGCGCGGCGGCGCCACGATCAGGCAGCGTTGCCCCTTGCCCAGCGGCGCGACGATATCGATGACCCGGCCCGAGCGATCCTTCAAAGTCGGATCCTGGATTTCCATGTGCAGTCGCTCTTCGGGATAGAGCGGCGTCAGGTTGTCGAACAGGACCTTGGTCTTGACCGCTTCGGGGTCTTCCAGATTGATCGTGTCGACCTTGAGCAAGGCGAAGTAACGTTCGCCTTCTCGCGGCGCGCGCACGGCCCCATGGACGGTGTCGCCCGAGCGCAGGCCGAAACGGCGGATCTGCGACGGCGAGACATAGACGTCGTCCGGACCCGGCAGATAGTTGGCGTCCGAGCTGCGCAGGAAGCCGAACCCGTCCGGCAGGATTTCCAGCACGCCGTCCGCGATGATCTCGACTTCTTCGTCGGCTAGGGCCTTCAGGATGGCGAACAGCAGATCTTGTTTGCGCAGGTTCGAGGCGTTCTCGACCTCTAGCTGTTCAGCGAAGGCGACCAGGTCGGCCGGGGTCTTCTCGTTCAGTTCGGCGAGCGTGATGCGGCCGTTGGCGACGACGGGCTCACCGTCCTCTTCGTCATCCGCCGTCGTGTCCACGCCGGAATCGGCGCCCGCCGCCTCGCCCGCTTCATGCGCCGCGCCGTGATGGGTGGGGGCTTCAACCTCCACACCTTCGTTCTCGGGGGTCTCGGGATTGGTGTCGCGGACGTCGGTCATGATGCAGGCTCGCGGGCGCACACGGCCAGACGGCTGCGGCGCGGGTCTCTGAAAATGTCTGGCCGGAAGGCCGAAGGGAGGTGCGACGGGCTCCCGCTGGCTCCAAGGCCTGCAGGCGTCACGAAAGAGAGGGACCGCCGACGCGGGACGCCGAACGGTTCGCCGCCAGCGGAACCACAGGCGGCGGACGAGGTCAAGCGGAGCCGCTTACCGGAACGTCCACTCCGTCGTCACCGACAGCACCATGACGATGGCCAGAACGAAGGGCACTTCGTTCGTCATACGCCAGAACTTGCCGGAATATTTCGACGTGCCGGCCGCAATCTTCTTCCTTTGGGCCGCCAGAAATCCATGCCAGCCGCTGAGCAGGAAGACGCCAGTCAGCTTGGCGATCATCCACGGCTCGCCCAGGAAGGCCGCGCCGCGCGCCGAGACGTCGATGTGGATCAACCACAGACCGAAGACCCAGGCCAGGATCATCGCCGGGTTCAGGATGATGCGCAGCAGCCGCGTCTGCCACAGGCGCAGCAGGGCCTGCATCTCGCTTTTCAGCGGTTCGGGCTTGGCGCTCTGTTCGGCGTCATAGGCGTAGAGCCGAGGCAGGAACAGAAGGCCCGCCATCCAGGCGATCACCGCCAGAATGTGCAGCCCGCGTGCGAGATCGTAGGTGTTCATGCCGCCTGCCTCCCCTTGCGATGCGGACAGGCCTTCCAGTCCGCCTTGCACCCCTGGCCGAACGGCGCGACGCCCACGTGGGACAATGCGCCCACTGCCGCGTCAGCCAAGGCGTCAATGAACAGTGGCTCAATCCCGACCGCCGGCGCCCGCAAATATGGACTGGCCCCTTTTTCGTGGGCCAGTTCTCCGTATTCGATATCCAGCTCGACCAGGGTCTCGATATGCTCCGAGACAAAGGCGATAGGCGTGACGACGACCCCAACGCCGTCTTTGGCTGCGGTTTCAATGGCTTCAGGCGTGGACGGGCCCAGCCATTTCATCGGCCCAACCCGGCTTTGGTAGCAGATGGCGTGGTCGATCGGCCCGCGCTGCGCCGCGATGGCGGCGACCACGGCGGCGACCGTCGTCTCGATCTGCTCCTGATAGGGATCCCCCTTGCCGGTCACCAGCTTCTCGGGGATGCCATGGGCGGAGAACAGCACCCGCACCGGCTGGCCCACCGCCTCGTCCAGCTTCTCGCCGATCGCCTGGGCCTGGGCCTCAACCCAGCCTGTCGCGGCCGGATAGCAGCAGACGGCGCGGCTGACGCCCGGGCCGGTATAGGCGGCGTTCCAAGCCTTGAGCGAGGATTCCGTCGTCGTGGTCGAAAACTGCGGATAGAGCGGCAGCAGGACGACTTCGTCGGGTCCGAAGGCGGCGACCTCGGCCGCCGTCTCCTCGGTCAACGGATGCCAGTAGCGCATGGCGATGAAGACCTTGACCTCATCGCCGCCAAGTCGCGCGCCAAGCACCGCCTGCAAAGCCTCAGCTTGGCGACTGGTTTCGGGCAGCAGCGGCGATCCCCCGCCCATCAGGGCGTAGTTGGCCTGAGCGCTGGTTTCGCGCCGGCTGGAGATCAGTTTGGCCAGAGGCGTGCGGAAGATCCCCGGAAGGCCGATGATGGCCGGATCGTTGAACAGGTTGAACAGGAACGGCTTGACCGAAGCCTGATCGTCCGGCCCGCCCAGATTGAACAGCACCACCGCAATGCGGCGGCCGGGGTTCGCATCGCTCATTGGGCGCCGATCCGTCTCAGAACCTGTTCGACATGGTCGATCGGCACGTCCGGCAGGATGCCGTGGCCGAGGTTGAACAGCCAAGGCCCCTGCCCCCAGGCCTCCATCAGCTGATCGACGCGTCGGTCCAGCAGATCGCCGCCGGCGCGCAACAACAGCGGGTCGAGCGCCCCCTGGATCGGCTTGATCTGCTGCACCCGTTTGCCGACCTCGAGCGGGCAGGCGGTGTCCAGGGCGACGGCGTCGACCTCGACCGCCTCGGCATACTGCTCTGCGAGCGCCGCAGAGCCCCGTGGGAAGCCGATCAGGGGTACAGTGACCCCCAGCTCCCGCGTGCGCTTCACCAGCGCCTGGTGGGGCTTCAGGACCAATCTTTCGAACAGATCATCCGGCAGACCCTCGGCCCAGCTCTCGAAGATCTTCAGAACCTGGGCCCCGGCGTCCGCCTGCATCTTCAGATACCTGGCCGTGGCCTCGACCAGAACCTCCAGCGTCTCGTCGACGCGTTCAGGATCGGCATAGGCGTAGGTGCGGGCCTGGGCGCGTTCGCCTTTGCCGATGGTGCGCGCCTGTCCGTCCAGCATATAGGTCGCCACTGTCCAGGGCGCGCCGGCGAAGCCGATCAGGGCGCGTTCCGGCTCTAGGGCCGCGCGCACGATCGACAGGGTCTCACCCACCGCCGACAGATGCTCGCCCGCCGCCGGAGCCAGTTCGGCCATCCGACCCGGGATCGGCATTTCGCCCAGCCACGGCCCCTCCCCCGTTTCGAACCAGACGTCTTGGCCCAGGGCGCGCGGGATCAGCAGGATGTCGGCGAAGACGATGGCCGCATCGAAGCCGAACCGGCGCATGGGCTGAAGCGTCGCCTCGGCGGCCATGTCGGGGTTCAGACAGAAGGCGATGAAGTCGGGCGCCTCGGACCTCAGCTTGCGGTATTCCGGCAGATACCGACCGGCCTGGCGCATGAACCACACCGGCGGACGCTCCAACGTCTCCCCGCGGAGAGCCCGGAGCACCAGGGGTGTCGGATCGGCAGTCTGGGTCTGATCGGTCATGCCGGAGGATTAAGGTCACAGCCCCCCGCCCTCAATCCCTAATCAGATTAAGAATTAAAAGATTCGAAGTGGCAGGTAGGGCGGTGGAATGGCGGGGATGACTCGATCGGCGGCGGCGGAACAAAAGCGG
The DNA here is from genome assembly GCF_002500885.1 of Brevundimonas sp. UBA7838. Lineage (NCBI taxonomy): Bacteria > Pseudomonadati > Pseudomonadota > Alphaproteobacteria > Caulobacterales > Caulobacteraceae > Brevundimonas > Brevundimonas sp. UBA7838. The sequence continues at coordinate 15,306 of NZ_DLTK01000037.1, read as the reverse complement.
ATATCCACGCCTGGCGTATCGTTAACGGGGATGTCGAAACGACTCATCCCGCCGGTGGACAATCCCTAACGAAACCTTAACGGGCAAGGGTTTGCGGGGGCTTGCGGCTGTGAACGCGGTTAAGCACCGTTAACCTTTCATTAGGATTTTCCACAGCGGTTGGAAATTCGGTTTTCCGCCTTGGGATGATCCGGCGGCGGACGCCCAATGCGATCCACCATCATCCCCGCTCGCGGGCGGATCGATCAGCGGCTAAGAAAAACGGTGCCCCGACGGTCCAACGCCGTCCCCCAACTTTCAACAGGGAGACAGACAGTCTCATGAGCCCTGCGAGACCCTCGGGACCGGCCCGTCTGGCCACCTATTTCCACGTTCACCTGGTGTCGGACTCTACCGGCGAGACCTTGAACGCCATGGCCAAGGCGGTGACCGCGCGTTTCGACGGCGTCATTCCGATCGAGCACATCTATTCCCTGGTGCGATCGTCAAAGCAGATGGAGCGGGTGCTGCAGGAAGTAGAATCCGCGCCGGGCGTCGTTCTGCACACACTGGTTGACCGCGATCTGCGCGAGCAGCTGGAAGAGGGCTGCCGTCGCCTGGACATGCCCCAGATCGGCGCGCTGGATCCCTTGGTCGGCGCCATGTCGCGCTATCTCGGCGCGGCCCTGTCCACCCGCGTCGGCGCCCAGCACGCGCTGGACCACGACTACTTCAACCGGATCGCGGCGCTGGACTTCGCCATGGCCTATGATGACGGCCAGGGGTCGCTGGATCAGCTGGAGGGCGCCGACGTCGTCCTTTGCGGGGTCAGCCGGACGTCGAAGACCCCGACCTGCATCTATCTGGCCCACCGGGGCATCCGGGCGGCCAACGTGCCCCTGGTGCCGGGGCAGGAGGACGGCGAGCGGCTGACCAAGCTGAAGAACCCCCTGGTGATCGGCCTGACCGTGTCGCCCGATCGGCTGGTTCAGATCCGCCGCAACCGCATCGACAATCTGAACGCCAGTCAGTCGTCGAACTATACGGACCAAGACGCCGTGCGTGACGAGACGATCAAGGCCCGGCGGGCCTTTGAGCGGCGTGGTTGGCCGACCATCGACGTGACCCGCCGCTCGGTGGAAGAGACGGCGGCGGCGATCACCAATCTTCTGAGCGAGCACCGCAACCACAAGATCGGGACGACCTGGTGAAATCCGAAGCTCTCATCCTGGCGTCAAAGAGCGCGGCCCGCCGCGCCATGCTAGAAAACGCCGGCGTCGCCTTTGAGGTGCGCGTCGCCGATGTGGACGAGGACGCGATCAAGGCTGTCTCGACCGATCTGGACGCCGCCGCCCTCGCCGTTCGTCTTGCGGAAGCCAAGGCCTTGGCCGTCTCGCGCGACGACGAGACCGCCTGGGTGCTGGGCTCCGATCAGACCCTGGCCTTTGACGGCGGCCTGGTCTCCAAGGCCAGGTCTTTGGACGCGGCGCGCGAACGGCTGAAAGCGATGCGTGGCAAGTCGCACCAACTGCATTCCGGCGCAGCATTGGCGACCAAGGGCCAGATCGTCTGGTCCGGCGTCGATACGGTTCAGATGCGGATGCGCGATTTCTCGGACGCCTTCCTCGACGCCTATCTGGCGGCCGAGGGCGAGGCCCTGCTGTCCTGCGTCGGCTCCTATCGGCTCGAGGGGCTGGGCTCGCAGCTGTTCGAGGCGGTGGACGGCGACTATTTCACGGTGCTGGGCCTGCCGCTCTGGCCGGTGTTGAAAGAGCTGCGTCGGGCTGGGGTGATCGCGGCATGAGCACGCACCGCATAACCGGGGCCGCCATGGTCGCCGGGATCGCCGGAAATCCGGTCGCCCATTCGCTCAGCCCGGTCATCCACAACGCCTGGCTGGCGGCCGGCGGGATCGACGGCGCCTACGTCCCCTTGGCCCCTGCCGATGCGGCCGGGTTCGAGGCGCTGGTCGCGGCGGGACGTGCCGGTCTGATCATGGGACTGAACGTCACCGCGCCGTTCAAGGAACAGGCCTTCGCCCTGGCGGATCAGGCGACGGCGGCGGCGCGGCTGACGTCCTCGGCCAATATCCTGCAGTTCGAAAACGGGCGGGTGCTGGCCGACAGTTCCGACGGGATCGGCCTGATGCGCGGCCTGAGGGAACAGGCGCCGGACCTGGACGTGGCCGGGCGGCCGGTGGTGATGCTGGGCGCCGGCGGCGCGGCCCGCGCAGGCTCCGGCGCCTTAGTCGAGGCCGGCGCCGAGGTGCGCATCGTCAACCGTTCGCCTGAACGCGCCCAGGCCCTGGCCGCCGATCTTGGACCCTCGGTACGGGTCATGACGGCCGAGGCCGCTTTTGACGGCGCAGCCCTGGTCATCAATGCGCTCAGCGTTGCGCCGATCATCGACTTTGACCGGATCGCGCCCGGCACGGTGGTGATGGATATGACGTACAAACCGCTGGCCACGCCCTTTCTGACGGCGGCACGTGAACGCAGCCTGCCGACGGTGGATGGATTGGCCATGTTGATCGGCCAGGCGGCGCCGTCGTTCGAAGCCCTGTTCCGCCGCGCGCCGCCGCCTCTCGATCTTCGCGCCCTGTTGATGACCCATCTGGGCGAGACGGCATGATCCTGCTCGGTCTCACCGGCTCCATCGGCATGGGCAAGTCGACGACGACGGCCATGTTCGCCGATCTGGGGGCCGTCGTTTGGAACGCCGACGATGCGGTTCACCGCCTCTACGCGCGCGGCGGTGCGGCGGTTGGTCCGGTGGGCGAAGCCTTTCCCGGCGTCGTGGTGGACGGCGCGGTCGATCGCACGCGTCTGGCCGAGGCGCTTGGGAAAGACGACACGGCGTTCCGTCGTCTGGAGGCTATCGTCCACCCCCTGGTCGCCCAGGGTCGCGCGGCCGATCTGGAGGCGGCGCGCACGGCCGGTGTGAAACTGGCGGTTCTGGACATCCCCCTGCTGTTCGAGACGGGTGGGGACAGGGCCGTCGACGCCGTCGTGGTGGTCACCGCCGATCCGGCGATCCAGGCGGAGCGCGTCCTGGCCCGTCCCGGCATGACCCGCGAACGGTTCGACGCCATCCTGGCGCGCCAGATGCCGGACGCCGAAAAGCGTGCGCGGGCGGATTTCGTCATCGACACCGGCCGGGGTTTGGAGGCCGCGCGGGCCGAGGTCGAGGCGATCGTGGCCGCCGTTCTGGACCCGTCGTGGATATCTCCCCGGCGAGGCGCGGCGAGCCTTTCGCGCTGAGGCGAATGCCGCCACTAAGGGCGAATGGCGCGCGAGATCGTTTTGGATACGGAAACCACCGGCTTCGACCCCAAGACGGGCGACCGGTTGATCGAGGTCGGCTGTATCGAGATCCAGGATCTGCTGCCGACGGGGCGGACCTTCCATCGGTTCGTCAATCCCGAGCGGCTGATCCCGCCCGACGCCATCCGGGTTCACGGCATCACCGACGAGAAGGTCAAGGATGCGCCCAAGTTCGCCGAGATCGCTGACGACCTGATCGAATTCATCGGCGATGCGCAGATGATCGCCCACAACGCCGCCTTCGACCGCAACTTCATCGACTTCGAATATGCGCGATGCGGCCGGCCGATCACCGGCGAGGCGCGCTGGATCGATACGCTGAAACTGGCCCAGACGCGGTTTCCGGGCATGCCCAACTCGCTGGACGCCCTGTGCAAACGCTACAAGGTGTCGCTGGTCGAGCGGACGCTGCACGGCGCCCTGATCGACGCCCGTCTGCTGGCCGAGGTCTATCTTGAGCTTCGCGGCGGCAAGGAGCGGGTGCTGGACCTGTCGTCCGCGCCGGTCGGCCGTGGTCCCGGCGGCGTCATCGAAACCGCCGCCTACGGCCAGCGCCGCCGCCCTCTGGCGCCGCGCTCCACGCCCGAGGAACAAGCCGCCCACGTCGCCTTCCTCGCCAAGGCGCTGAAGGACCGATCACTTTGGGACGCCTACGGCCTGCCGGCGCAGGAAGACGCGGCGTAGCCAAGACGACCCTGAAATGCCGTCGTCATTCCGGGGCTGAGCGGAGCGAGGAACCCGGAAGCCAGGCGTGAGGTTGGATCTCGGACGCATTTTCTAGAACGAGATTGCGCTCATGGGTTCCGAGTTCGGCCTTCGGCCGCCCCGGAATGACGCAGATGATCTGTTTTGACGTGGTAACCGAGTCGCAAACATAGCAGGGCGGCAATGGCCCTTGGGCATCAGGCCTGTCTGAAGCCCAGCACGTCTTGCATGTCGTAAAGACCGGGGCGGCGGGTGCGGACCCAGGCGGCGGCCGCGACGGCGCCGCGGGCGAACAGCGACCGGTCGATGGCCGAATGGCTGAGCGTCAGAACCTCGTCCTCGGAGGCGAACAGCACCGTGTGTTCGCCCACAATCCCGCCGGCGCGGATCGAAGAAAAGCCGATCTTGCCGGTCTCCCGCTCGCCCTGCACGCCGTCGTAGGGGGCGGTGCGCAACTGGGCCAGGTCGGCGAACCGCCCCTCGGCTGCGGCTTCGCCCAGCATCAGGGCCGTGCCCGACGGTGAATCCACTTTCCGGCGGTGGTGGGCCTCGGTGATCTCGATGTCCCAATCCTGGGCGTCCAGACGTTGGGCCGCGTGCTGGACAAGGCCGATCAGGATGTTCACTCCCAGGGAAAAGTTGCCGCTCTTGACGATGGCGACCTTCTCGGCGGCCTTCATCAGGTCGGCCTCCTGCCCGTCCGTGAAGCCGGTCGAGCCGATCACCAGGGCCGGGCCGCCGCGCTCGGCCGCGCTCTGGGCCAGGGCCACCGAAGCGGCCGGGGTCGAGAAGTCGATGATCACGTCGCACAGCGACAGGTCGGCGGTTTCGCCCCAATCGAAGCGGGCGGCGACCACCACGTCTTCGCGGGCGTCCAGAACCTGAGAGACCGCACGCCCCATCCGGCCGCGATAGCCGGAAATGCCGGCGTGGAAGATTGCGCTCAAACCGCGTTCTCTTTCGACCCGTCCGCGTCCTGATTGCCCAGGATGTCGGCCCAGAAACGCTTCGCCTTTCCGGCAAAGCTGGAATTCCTGGGGTTCTGCCCCTCCCCGAACGACAGGGCAAGCTCTTCCAGCAACTCACGCTGGCGCGCGGTCAGATCGGTGGGCGTCTCGACGAACAGTTCGACCACCAGATCGCCGCGGTTGCGGCCGTTCAGATGGGGCATGCCCTTGCCCTTGATGCGCACGGTCTTGCCGGTCTGGGCGCCGGCCGGAACGGCGACCGAGGCCTTGCACTTGCCGTCACAGGCCGTGGAGACCAGGCAGGGCGCGTCGATCTCGCCGCCCAGGGCCGCCACCGTCATCGGCACGGGCACGGTGACCAGCAGGTCCAGGTTGTCGCGCTCGAACAGGTCGTGCGGCGTGACCGAGATGAAGACGTATAGATCGCCGCGCGGTCCGCCGCGCTGGCCCGCATCGCCCTCGCCCGACAGACGGATGCGCGAACCGTCGTCCACGCCGGCGGGGATTTTCAGGTTCAGGGTGCGGGTTTTGCGAACCTGGCCATGCCCGTGGCAGGTGGTGCAGGGATCGGCGATCATCTGACCCTGGCCGTGGCAGCGGGGGCAGGTGCGCTCGACCTGGAAGAAGCCGTTGGCCTGACGCACGCGACCGGCGCCCTGGCAGGTGGTGCAGGTGACGGGCTTGGTGCCCGGCTTGGCGCCCGACCCTTCGCAGGTGTCGCAGGTCATGGTCGAGGGGATGTCGATCTCGACGTCTTCGCCCTTGTAGGCCTGCTCCAGGGTGATCTCCAGATCGTAGCGCAGGTCCGAGCCCCGGCGCGGTCCGCCCTGCTGGCCCCGGCCCTGGCGTCCGCCGAACGCGTCGCCGAACGCATCGCCGAAGACCTGGGAGAAGATGTCGTTGATGTCCGAGAAGCCTTGGCCGCCCTGGCCGAAGGGATTGCCGCCCCCGCCGCCGTTCACGCCCGCGTGGCCGTAACGATCATAGGCCGCGCGCTTGTTGTCGTCTGACAGCACCGTATAGGCCTCGGAAAGCTCCTTGAACTTGGCCATCGACTCTTCCGAGCCGCCATTGCGGTCCGGGTGGTGGATCATGGCCAGCTTGCGGTAGGCGGCTTTCAGGCCGGGGGCGTCGATCGTGCGTTCGACACCCAGAACTTCGTAATAATCACGCGCCATCGGGCGTTCGTCCTCATACTTCCCCGTTCGCTTTCGCCTCGCCTCTTATCGAGCGTTGGTCGAAATCGATGTCCCGGCTGACATGGGGTCCGGGACCAATGATGCAAGTTTCATGAAAAGGCCCCGCCTATCGCAAGACAAGCGGGGCCGTATCATTTCAGCGACCTGTGACGGATCAGGCGCTCTTCTTGTCGTCGCCGTCCGTGTCCGACACTTCCTCGAACTCGGCGTCGACCACGCCGTCGTCGGCCGGCTGGCCTTCGGCGGCGGCGTCGCCCTGCTGCTGGGCGTACATGGCCTCACCCAGCTTCATCGAGGCCTGGACCAGGGTGTTGGTCTTGGCGCGGATGTCTTCTGGATCTGTGCCTTCGCGCGCGGTCTTCAGCTCGGCCAGGCCGGTCTCGATGGCCGTCTTCTCGTCCGCGCCGACCTTGTCGCCGTGTTCGGCCAGGGCCTTTTCGGTCGAGTGGATCAGGCTGTCGGCGGCGTTCTGCGCCTCGACCAGATCCTTCTTGGCCTTGTCGGTGGCGGCGTTGGCCTCGGCTTCCTTGACCATCTTGTCGATGTCGGCATCCGACAGACCGCCGTTCGCCTGGATGCGGATCGACTGCTCCTTGTTGGTCGCCTTGTCCTTGGCCGAGACGTTGACGATGCCGTTGGCGTCGATGTCGAAGGCGACCTCGATCTGCGGCATGCCGCGCGGTGCGGGCGGAATGCCCATCAGGTCGAACTGACCCAGCATCTTGTTGTCCGACGCCATCGGACGCTCGCCCTGGAAGACCCGGATCGTCACGGCCGACTGGTTGTCGTCGGCGGTCGAGAAGGTCTGGCTCTTCTTGGTCGGGATCGTCGTGTTGCGCTCGATCAGGGGCGTGAACACGCCGCCCAGGGTTTCGATGCCCAGCGTCAGCGGCGTCACGTCCAGCAGCAGCACGTCCTTGACGTCGCCTTGCAGAACGCCGGCCTGAACGGCGGCGCCCAGGGCCACGACTTCGTCAGGGTTCACGCCCTTGTGCGGCTCCTTGCCGAAGAAGGCCTTCACGGCTTCCACGACCTTGGGCATGCGGGTCATGCCGCCGACCAGAACCACTTCGTCGATGTCCGAAGCCTTCAGGCCGGCGTCGGCCAGTGCCTTCTTGCACGGCTCGATCGTGCGTTGGACCAGGTCCTCGACCAGGCTTTCCAGCTTGGCGCGCGTCAGCTTGATGTTCAGGTGCAGCGGACCCGAGGCGTTCATGGTGATGAACGGCAGGTTGACCTCGTACTGGGTCGTGGTCGACAGCTCCTTCTTGGCCTTTTCGGCCTCTTCCTTCAGGCGCTGCAGGGCCAGCTTGTCCTGGCGCAGGTCGACCGACTGCTCCTTCTTGAACTCGTCGGCCAGGTAGTCGACCAGACGCAGGTCGAAGTCCTCGCCGCCAAGGAAGGTGTCGCCGTTGGTCGACTTCACCTCGAACACGCCGTCGCCGATCTCCAGGATCGAGACGTCGAAGGTGCCGCCGCCCAG
>NZ_DLTK01000037.1:0-7418 GCF_002500885.1 Brevundimonas sp. UBA7838 | reverse complement strand
GCCGCGGTCGGCTCGTTGATGATGCGCAGCACTTCCAGGCCGGCGATCTTGCCGGCGTCCTTGGTCGCCTGACGCTGGCTGTCGTTGAAATAGGCCGGCACCGTGATCACGGCCTGGGTGACCTTGTCACCCAGATAGGCCTCGGCCGCTTCCTTCATCTTGGTCAGGGTGAAGGCCGAAATCTGCTGCGGGGAATAGTCCTTGCCGAAGGCGCGCACCCAGGCGTCGCCGTTCGGGCCCTTAACGATCTCATAGGGCACCATGCCCTTGTCCTTGGCGACGACGGGATCATCGAAGTTGCGGCCGATCAGGCGCTTGATCGCGAAGAAGGTGTTGGACGGGTTGGTGACGGCCTGGCGCTTGGCGGGTTGACCCACCAGCACTTCCGCGCCGTCCTGGATCGCCACGACCGACGGGGTCGTGCGGTTGCCCTCGGCGTTTTCGATCACCTTCGGCGTCTTGCCGTCCATGACGGCGACGCACGAGTTGGTGGTGCCCAGGTCGATGCCGATAATCTTGGCCATGTGTTCTTCAGTCTCTCTGGTTCGGCGGGCGATGCGGCGGCCTTCGACGAAGCGCCGCGCGTGACCGCCCCCGGTTGGGTTGGCGTGGATCAGGCTGGATAGCCCCAAGTTTCGCGGGGTTTCTCCGAAGCTGGCCCCGATATGGGAAAATCCCCCCGGCCCGCAAGGGCGTTATGCGATTCAACGCTTTCGAAGAACGTTGAAATTCGAAGATGCGGAGGCAGCGATCGTCGGGCATAAGATTTCCCATCGCGCTCTGGGGACCGCGATGAAGGAAGGGAGAGGAAACAATGATCAAGATCATGCTCAAGGCCGCTGTCGCCGCCGCCGTTCTGATCGGCTCTTCGGCCGCCGCCGCGTCGCCTGCTGGGGCGCCGGCCATCCAGTCGCGCGACGGCTATGATCGGCACGTCACCATCAAGAACCGCACCGGCTGGACCATGTTGCGCTTCTACGCGTCGGATTCACGCAGCGACGACTGGGAAGAGGACATCCTGGGCTCGGACGTTCTGGAAAGCGGGCAGGATGTGCGCATCAACATCGATGACGGCTCGGGCGCCTGCATCTATGACTTCAAGGCCGAGTTCACCAACGGTCAGGAGCTGACGCGGTCGCGCATCAATGTTTGTGAGGTCAGCGAATACACCTACACCCGTTGAGGTGAAGACCGCCGTTGAGGGCTTCCGGCTCTGGCCGGGGGCGCTCGATGCCGCGGCGCAGGCTGATCTGGTCAGCGAGGTGTTCGCCCGGCTGGAAGATGCGCCCCTCTATCGGCCGACCACGCCGGGCGGTCGGCCCTTCTCGGTTCAAATGAGCAACTTCGGGCCGCTGGGATGGGTCTCCGACCGGGGCGGCTATCGCTATCAGTCGACCCATCCGGAGACCGTGCGACCCTGGCCCGCGATCCCGACTATGCTGCTTGACCTGTGGGACGCCACGGTCGGCTGGCCCACGCCGCCGGACGCCTGTCTGGTCAATTTGTATCGCGATGCGGCGAAGATGGGCCTGCACCAGGACAAGGACGAGGCCGACCTCGGCGCGCCCGTCCTGTCGGTATCCCTGGGAGACACGGCGACGTTCCGCATCGGCGCGGCGGAGGGCGGACGCACCACGACGTTGAGACTGGACAGCGGCGACGTCTGCGCCCTGACCGGACCCGCCCGCCTGGCCCGCCACGGCGTCGACCGCGTGCTGGCCGGATCGTCGCGCCTCATCCCCGGCGGCGGCCGGCTGAACCTCACGCTGCGCTGCGCCGGTTGAGCGCCTGATTTTTGGACTGGCATTCGACGACAAGCTGCGGCGTATGTCGACCATGGACGATCTGAAGCGCCGCTGGGCCCGGCTGGAGCCCCATGTCACCGTCGTCGGACCGGACGACGACCAGCCCCGGCCGGCGGTGCTGCTGTTCCACGGCTGCGGCGGCCTGCGTGACCATTTGCCCCGCTATGCCGAAGTCGCCAAGGCGGGGGGCTGGCGCGCCTTCATCATCGATTCCTACGGCCCGCGCGGCTGGGGCCGGGCCTTCACCCTGGCGGCGGTCTGCACAGGCTTGTCGTTCCGGGGCTATGAGCGGGTGGGCGACGTGCTGGCGGCGATCCGGGGCGTTTCGGCACGCCCCGATGTCGACGCGACGAAGCTGGCCCTGGCCGGCTGGAGCCACGGCGGCTGGTCGATCATGGAGATGATGAGCGGCGCGCCGACGCCCGGCGCCTTTGGCGTGATGGATCCCGCCGAGGCCGACCTGTCCGGCGTCAAGGCGGTGTGGCTGGCCTATCCCTACATCGGCCCGTTCGCCTTCAACCGGCTGAAGCCGTGGCGGCATTGCCCGCGCGTTCTGGCCGTCACCTGCAAGCGCGACCACCTGACCACTGTGCGCAACGCCGAACAGGTCAACGCCATGATCCGCAACTGCGGCTCCGAGGTCGAAAGCTGGATCGCCGGGGGCACTCACGCCTTCGACGAACCCACCAATAACGGTCCGATGCGCCACGATCCGGAACTGACAGTCGAGGCCCTGCGCCGTTTCGGCGCCTTCCTGACCGACGCCGTCCCACACGGCTGAAAAAGAAAACTGACCCGCGCTCTTGACGGGCGATCCATCACGTAACAATTGCGGTTACATGAAAAGGGATTCCCGACTGTCCAACATCCTCCACGCCCTGCTGCACATGGCCGAGCATGAGACACGCACCGGCTCGCCCATGACCTCGGACCAGCTGGCGGTCTGCCTTTCGACAAATCCGGTGGTGGTGCGCCGAACCATGGCTGGCCTGCGCGAGCAGGGATTGGTGGCGTCGGAAAAGGGGCATGGCGGGGGCTGGCGTCTGTCGCGACCGCTGGATCAGGTCACCCTGGGCCAGGTGAACAAGGCCCTCGGCGGCGCGGATCTGTTTCCGGCCGCTCCGCCTGTCGAGGCCGACGGCTGCCTGGTCGAGGCGGCGGTCAACGACGCCCTGGCCGAGACCTACGCCGCCGCCCGCGCCCTGCTGATCGCGCGTCTGAACGACATAACCCTGGCCGATCTAGCGGCGGATTTCTCGCGCCGCATGGCCGAACATCCCAAGAGAGACCTCCTGCATGCCCACGCTCGAAAGTCCTGACGTCATGCCGCACGATGCCCTGATCATCGGCGGCTCCTATGCCGGCCTGTCCGCAGCCATGCAGCTGGTCCGCGCGCGCCGCCGCGTTCTGGTCATCGACGACGGCCGGCCGCGCAATCGGTTCGCCGCCCGCGCCCATGGCATTCTGACGAATGACGGAAAGCCCGGCGCTGAGATCACGGCGTCGGCTCGAGCTCAGGTCGCGGCCTATCCGACCGCCGCCTTCCGCATGGCGGAGGCGGTCGAGGTCGAACGGATCGATGGCGGTTTCTCGGTCGCCTTCGCTGACGGCACACGTACGCGCGGTCGCCGGCTGCTGCTGTCGCACGGGGTCGAGGACGTGCTGGCCGACATCCCGGGGGTGAAGGAACGCTGGGGCCGCACCGCCCTGCACTGTCCCTGGTGCCACGGCTATGAGATCGGCGGCGGCCCCATCGGCGTGCTGGGGCGCGGCGATCACGCAGTCCAGTATGCGGCGACGGTCGCCGAATGGGGCCAGGTCACCCTGTTCATGGATCTGGACATCGGCCTGTCGCCTGAGGACGCCCATCTTCTGGATCGACGCGGGGTCACCATCGAGGCCACGCCCATCGCGCGGCTGGAGGGCGAGGCGCCGGACCTGAGCGGCGCGCGGCTGACCGACGGACGGTTCGTCGACCTGAAGGCCATCTTCGTCGGCGCCAATGTCCGCGTCGCCAGCCCCTTCGCCGAGCGGCTGGGCTGCGAGATGACCGAAACCCCGATGGGGCGAGTGATCAAGGTGGACGCCATGCAGCAGACGACCCAGCCGGGCGTCTTCGCCGCCGGCGACTTGGCGCGCGCCGCCTCCAACATCACCCTGGCGACCTCGGACGGTATGATCGCCGCCCACGCCCTGTTCAGGTCCCTGGTCGAGGAAGAGACGGCGGTCGCCGCCTAGCCGATCGTCGCCTCGACCGTGATGGTCGCGCGGACCGAATGGGCCATTTCGCAATGGTCGTGGGCCTGGTGGTGCAGGGCGTCGATCTCGGCCTGATCGGGTTCGCGGCCGGTGAAGCTGGTGAAGGGGCGCAGCGTCACCTCGGCGAGGTAGCGCTTGCCGTTCTCGTCCTTGCCCATCTTGCCCGACGCTTCGTCGACATAGGTGTCGACCACCAGGCCGGCGTTGGCGGCGAAGGCGAGGAACCACAGCATGTGACAGCTGGACAGAGAGGCGATCATCGCCTCTTCCGGATCGACGCCGGCCGGATCGGACATCGGCACGGGCACGCTGGAGGGCGCCGACGACCCCAGCACCACCGCTCCGCCGTCGAAGCTCCAAGAATGGGCCCGGCTGTAGCCCTTGTCCAGAAAGGGCTGGTCGCCGCGGTTCCAGACGACCTTGGCTTCATAGACCCCCATTACGCCCTCCAGAAGCCGACGATCTTCTTGACCTCGTCCACCACGGGATCGGCGACCTCGGCGGCGCGTTCGGCGCCGGCCTTCAGCACACGGTCGATCTCGGCCGGATCGTCCATCAGACGGCGCATCTCGGCCGTCACGGGCGCCAAGGACGACACCGCCAGATCCGCCAACGCCGGCTTGAAGGCGCCGAAGCCCTGGCCGCCGAACTGTGCGATCACCTGTTCGCGGGTCAGGCCCGCCAACGCCGCATAGATGGCGACCAGATTCTTGGCCTCGGGCCGTTCGTTCAGGCCCTCCAGGGTTTCCGGCAACGGCTCGGGATCGGTCTTGGCCTTTTTGATCTTGGAGGCGATCGTGTCGGCGTCGTCGGTCAGGTTGATGCGGCTGTTGTCGGACGGATCCGACTTGGACATCTTGGCCGCCCCGTCGCGCAGAGACATGACGCGGGTCGCCGGTCCCTGGATGATCGGCTCAGGCACGGGGAAGAAGCCAGGAACGCCGAAGTCGTTGTTGAACTTGGCGGCGATGTCGCGGGTCAGCTCCAGATGCTGCTTCTGGTCTTCGCCGACCGGCACTTCGGTGGCCTTGTACAGCAGGATGTCGGCCGCCTGGAGCACGGGATAGGTGTAGAGACCGACCGACGAGCGTTCCTTGTGCTTGCCCGACTTCTCCTTGAACTGGGTCATCCGGTCGAGCCAGCCGAGGCGGGCGACGCAGTTGAAGATCCAGGCCAGTTCCGCATGGGCGCGCACGGCCGATTGCGGGAAGATGATCGCCTTTTCCGGATCCAGGCCCGAGGCCAGATAGGCGGCGGCGATCTCGCGCGTCTGGGCGGTCAGTTTGGCGGGATCCTGCCACACGGTGATGGCGTGCATGTCGGCGACGAAGACATAGACCGGCGCGCCCTGGTCCTGCAGTTCCACGAACCGCTTCAGGGCGCCGAGGTAGTTGCCCAGGTGCAGCGCGCCTGAGGCCTGGATGCCGGACAAGATGCGGCGAGGGCCGTCATAGGTCGCAACGGCGGGGGTTTGGTCGGTCATGGGATCGGGTCTCGGAAGGTCGAAAGGCAGGCGTGGCGAGGCAGGCGGCGGTTCAGCCGCGCCATCGCAGGTCATGGATCAGGCCCGAGGTCGTCATGGCCTCGCGCTTATCGGTTCCCCGCCGGTCAGTCCAGACCGGAGACCGCGCCGCCGCCGGGCTCGCGCTTCAACGTGGCCTTCAGTTCCGTGATCGTGACGGCCCGGAACGCCAGCAGGCAGAAGCCGTAAAGCCCGGCTCCGGCGCCGCAGACAACCAGCACCGCGATCTCCTTGGCCAGGAACAGGCGGCTCAGCTGCGGATAGAAGACGTCGGCGGCGAACAGCAGGGCGGCCATCATGGCGCTGGCGGCGATGACGCGCGCGATGCGCGACAAAAAGGCCGGCGACGGCCGCCAGCTATTCTCGCGGATCAGGACGCCGCCCAGCAGGGCGACATTGACCCAGGCCGAGGTGCTGGTGGCGATGGCCAGGCCCTGCACCCCGTCCCAGCCCTGACGGCGGAACCAGAAGAACAGGGCCGAGCCCAGGATGACGGTGATGACCACGCTGGCCACGGCGAAGATCATCGGACGGCGCGTGTCTTGGCGCGCGAAGAAGGGCGGGGTCAGAACCTTGGCCAGGACGAAGGCCGGCACGCCCCAGGCGAACTGACGCAAAACGTCGGCTGTGCGGGCGGCGTCGGCCGAGGTGAAGGCGCCGCGCGTTACGGTCGCGTCGATGATGAAGAAGGGAATGACGAACAGGGCAACCGCCGCCGGCAGGGTGAAGGCCATCGCCAGATTGATGCCGTCGTCCAGCGTCTTCTGCCCGCCCTCGTGATCCCCATCGACAAACGCCTTGGTCAGGCGCGGCACCAGGGCCAGGCCGATAGCGACGCCCACCAGGCCCAGCGGCAGTTGATACAGCCGGTCGGCGTTATACAGCACCGAACGCGCGCCCTCGTCCGACCCGGTCAGGAACTGCGACACCAGAGAGTTGATCTGCAGCGCCCCGCCCGCCAGGGCGCCGGGCACGGCGAGCGCCAGGGTGTGACGCACATTCGGCGTGATGCGCGGAAGGCCGATCTTCAGCCGAACGCCCAGACGCCGCACGCCCCACCACAGCAGACCGGCCTGGATCAGGCCCGACACCGTCACCGCCGCCGTCACCATCAGCAGCACCGTCTCCTGCGGGATCGGCAGGATCAGCGGCGGCATCAGGGCGGCCAGGGTGCACAGGTTCAGAAACACCGGCACGGCCGCCGACAGGGCGAACCGACCGCCCGTGTTCAGCACGCCCGACAGAAGCGAGGCCACGGTCATACAGGCCAGATAGGGCATGGCCAGCTGGGTCGCGATCACGGCGGCGCGCAGCACCTCGGGCTGACCCTGATAGGCCGACAGTAGCCACGGCATGATCCAGGGCATCACGACCTGCAGCAGGATGCAGAAGCCGGCGACGACCGCCAGCATGAAGCTAAGCGCCTCGGACGCCGTGACGGCGGCGGCTTCCTCACCCTCGCGCGCCCGAACCCCGCCATAGACCGGCACGAAGGCCTGAGCGAAGGCGCCCTCGGCGAACAGGCGGCGGAACATGTTGGGCAGCATCAACGCCGTGGTGAAGGCGTCCATCATCGGCCCCTGGCCAAAGCGCGCCGCCAGCGCCATGTCGCGCACGAAGCCGAGAATTCGACTGCCCAGCGTCAGGGTCGACTGCACCAGGGTGTTTCGGGCGAGGCTCATGCGGACATTCGACAGGGGGCGGAGGAAGGTTGTCGCTTAGCGCGCTTGTTCGCCGGGCGATACGGGCTTTGCGCGCGGGCTGCGGCGGCCCAGGTCGGAGACGTCGCGCGCGCTGGCGCGGGCCGAGGCGACCTTGCGTCCGGCGGGCGC
>NZ_DLTK01000149.1:0-6157 GCF_002500885.1 Brevundimonas sp. UBA7838 | reverse complement strand
GTCCGCACCGCGCGCCGGGCCCTGGCCGCCCTGGGATACGCGGAGGCCGTCACCTGGTCCTTCACCAAGCAATCGACGGCGGCCCTGTTCGGCGGCGGCGACGACCGGCTGGTGCTGGAGAATCCCATCGCGGCCGATCTGGACTGCATGCGGTCCTCCGCCCTGCCGAACCTGGTCCAGGCGGCGGCGCGGAACGCCGCGCGCGGTTTCGCCGACGCCGCCCTGTTCGAGATCGGCCCTATCTATCTGGGCGACGGTCCGGCGGATCAGCGCACGGTCATCGCCGGTCTGGTCGCCCCGCACGCCGCCCGTCACTGGGCGGGCGCCGGCGAAGACGCCCTGTTCACGCTCAAGGGCGACCTGACCACCCTGCTGGAAGAGATCGGCGCCCCGGTGGCCTCGCTGCAACTGGTCCAGGGCCAGAACCGCGACTGGTGGCACCCCGGCCGTTCGGCCCGGCTGCAACTCGGCCCCAAGAATGTGATGGTCGAGTTCGGCGAATTGCATCCGCGCGTGCTCAAAAGCCTGGACGCCGACGGCCCCATGCTGGCCTTCGAGATCGTTCTGGATAACGTGCCCGAGCCGCGTGGGAAGTCGGGCAAGGCGCGGGGAACCGCCGATCTGTCGGCCCTCATGCCCCTAACACGCGACTTCGCCTTCGTGGTCGAGGACGCCAAGCCGGTGGGCGATCTGGTCCGGGCCGCGACGGGCGCCGACAAGGCCCTGATCGCCGACGTGCGGGTCTTCGACGTCTATCGCGGCAAGGGCGTGGACGACGGCTTCAAGTCCGTCGCCCTGGAAGTCGTGATCCAACCGCGCGAAGCCACCCTGACCGAAGCCGAGATCGAGGCCCTGACCGCCAAGGTCGTCGGAGCGGTCGAAAAGCAGGGCGGCAGGCTGCGGGCTTGAGGGGCGCAGCGCGGTCTTTCGGGCGGCGCGGGGGACATAGGCGATGACGACGGAACCTCAGGCGGCCCAACCGGATCGCGGCCATCTGCTGCGCGTCCTAGGCGTGACGTTTGGCGTCGCCGTCGTGGTCGGCGGCGTCATCGGTCAGGGCATATTGCGCACCCCTGGCGTGGTCGCCGAGGGGGTTCAGAACCCCACGATCATCATCGCCCTGTGGTGCGTCGCCGGTCTGGTCGCCTGGATCGACGCCATGTCGACTGTCGAACTGGCCGCCTCGATCCGCAAGACGGGCGGCCCCTATATCTTCGCCCGTCGCGCCTTCGGGTCTTTGACCGGCCTCGCCGTCGGCGTTTGCGACTGGCTGGGCAATATGGGCGGCATCGCCTTCATCGCCGTGGTCTTCGGCGAATATCTGCATCGCTTGGGCGTCGCGACCAGCGTGCCGATCGGCGTCCTCGCCCTGTTGATCGTGGTCGTGGTGGGCAGCGTGCAATGGCTGGGCACCAAGGTCGGCGGTCGGTCGCAGGAGATCGGCAGCGCTGTCAAGGCGGCCCTGTTCACTGTGCTGATCATCGGCCTGTTCCTGGCGCCGCGCGGCGCGCCCGTCGCGACCGAGATCGCTCCAGCGACGGCGGCGGCCCTGACCTTCGGCGGCATCGTCATGGCCTTGAGGGCTATTTCCGGCACCTACTACGGCTGGAACAGCGCCTCCTATTTCTGCGAAGAGGTCGTCGATCCGGGCCGGACCATCGCGCGGGCGACCTTCTCGGGCATCGCCGTGGTCACGGTGATCTATGTGCTGGCCAACCTGGCCTATCTGAACGTCCTGACGCCGGCCGAGATGGCCGGGTCGAACCTCGTCGCGGCGGATGCGGCCGGTCGGGTGTTCGGCGATGTCGCGGGCCCCATCGTCACGGCCATTTCGCTGGTGTCGCTGGTGACGATCATCAATGCGATGGTCATGGTGTTCCCGCGCGTCCTGTTCGCCATGGCGCGCGAATATCAGATCTCGGCCCTCACCCGTGTCGCCGCCAACGGCACGCCGCGTCTGGCCCTGATCGCGACCGTGCTGGCCGGCGGGCTGCTGGCCACCATCGGGGTCTATGAGACTTTGCTGACCTTCTCGACGTCGCTGCTGGCGCTGATGAGCGTTCTGGTGAATGCGGCCGTCATCGTCCTGAGGGTGCGCGAGCCAAATCTGGAACGTCCTTGGAAAATGCCGCTCTATCCCCTGCCGGCGATCATCGCCCTGACGATCAATACGACCCTGTTCGTGATCTTCGTGGTCGAGGATCCTTTAACGGCTGGAAAGGCCTTCGGAATGCTGGCGGTCCTGATCGGCCTTGCCTGGCTGCTGGTCCGGCGAAAGCGCGCTGCGGCCTGATCGGCGCGCCCGGTAAGACCCCGTTAACCTTGAAGCCGCAAGGCTGCCGCAAAGGTCGGGGACGGTGAGGCCAAGACCGGCGCGCCAGCCGGCCGTCCTCTCGTCGCCTTTCGGAGCGCCCTCCATGCATCGCCGCCAACTGATCCTTTCGGGCCTCGCCACCGCCGCCGGCGCCTCGTCGCTGGGCGCCTGCGCCTCGGCGCCGCCGCGCGATCCCAACTATCCGATCCGCTCGGACCAGACGGCCCAGGCCTACAGCTTCGATGAACTGGTTTCGGCCGGCTCGCGCGAGCTGGGCATCGCGGCTGAGGTCGTGGGCGGCGCGATCGAGCGCGTCTTCGCCGACCAGGGCGACCGCCCGACCGCCTATATCGCGGGCGAGGAAGGCTCCGGCGCCGTCGTTGTCGGCGCCCGCTACGGCCGCGGCGCCCTGCACATGAAGGACCTGTCGGCCTCTCAGGAAGTGTTCTGGCAGGGCGCGTCGGTGGGCTGGGACTGGGGCGGCAACGCCAGCCGCGTCTTCACCCTGGTTTATGGCCTGTACCACCCCGACATGATCTATCGCCGCTATCCCGGCATTGAGGGCTCGGCCTATCTGGTCGCGGGCCTGGGCGTGAACTATCAGCGCGCCGACGGCATCGTCCTGGCCCCGATCCGCACAGGCGTCGGCCTGCGCCTGGGCGCCAACGTCGGCACCATGAGCTATAGCCGCCAGCGCAATCTGCTGCCCTTCTAAGCGCGCTAGGCTCGCGACGCGGTCGCTCGCGGCTAGGGCGCGTGACTGCGCCCTAGCTCACCGATCGCAGCGGCGGCGGCGCGTCCATCAGCGTCGCCAGCCCCTCGCGCCAGCTGGGATAGGCGGGCCGCCAGCCCAGCTCGGCCTTGGCGAGGGCGTTCGAGACGCGCTTGGAGTCCAGATAGAAGCGGCGCATCGCCTCGCTGACGCTGTCGTCGGTCCAGTCCACCTGGGGCGGGCGGGGCAGGCCCATCCGATCCGCCGCCCATTCCATCACCACATCGGCGGGCGACGGTTCGTCGTCGGTCAGATTGTAGGCGGCGCCCGGTCGCGGCTGCGCCATCGAGGCGAACAGGCCCGAGACGGTGTCATCTACATGGATGCGGTTGAAGACCTGGCCGGGCTTCCTGACCAGTTTCGCCGTGCCTTCCTTCAGCCGCTCGACCACGCTGCGGCCCGGCCCGTAGAAACCGGGCAGGCGGAAGATCTGGACCGTCAGCCCCATCCCCTGCGCCCCATCCAGCCAATCGCGTTCGGCCCGGACGCGGCGTGCGCCCTCCAGATTGGCGGCGTTCAGCGGCCCGTCCTCGAACACCCATCCGCCGGCCCGGTCGCCATAGACGGAGGTGGACGAAACATAACCGATCCAGTCCGGCCAGGCGTCGCCCGCAAGGGGCCCCAGGGCCCGCAGACCGGGACAGCCTTGGGCGTCCGGCGCGGCGGTGATCAGGATCGCCGTCGCCGCCTCCAGCGCCGTTTTGAGGGCTGCCGTATCACCCGGATCGATGGCCATGATCCCGTCGGCCGCCATGGCGCGACGCCGCTCGGGATCGCGCGAGGTGGCGGTCGCCCGCCCGCCCCGCCTCATGGCCTCCAGCGCCGCCGCCCGTCCCAGATAGCCGCCGCCGAAAACCAGCAGATCGAGGGGAGGGGAGGCGATAGGCATTACGAAACTCAGGCCGTCAGAACTTGGGAAGGTGGCGCGTCGGCTGCCGGCCGCGCCTCATTTTCCAGCGCCTCCGCCCGGCGTTGGTTCCAGGCGGAGACGCACGGCACCCGACCCAGATCGGCGCGGTCGGCATAGCGGCGGGCGATGTCCGTGACCTCGTCCATCAGACCCTGCGCCAGGGTGATCGGCTTCAACCCTAGATCCCGGAACTGGTCGTTGGCGACGACCAGGTCGTTCTCGTCGGCCTCCTGGCGCGGGTTGGCGACGTTATGGATCTCGGCGCCGGTCTTGTCGGCGATCATGGCCGCCAGGTCGCGCACGCGCCGGCTCTCGGTCATCTGGTTGAGGATCTTGACCCGCTCGCCGCGTTTGGGCGGGTTTTTTAGCGCCAGTTCGACGCAGCGCACCGTGTCCTGAATATGGATGAAGGCCCGCGTCTGGCCGCCCGATCCATGCACCGTCAGCGGATAACCGACCGCCGCCTGCATCAAAAAGCGGTTCAGCACCGTGCCGTAATCGCCGTCATAATCGAAGCGGTTGATCAGTCGTTCGTCCTGTTTGGTCTGTTCAGTCTGGGTGCCCCAGACGATGCCCTGGTGCAGGTCGGTGATGCGCAGATTGTCATTGCGGGCATAGAACTGGAACAGCAGGGCGTCCTGCGTCTTGGTCATGTGATAGATGCTGCCCGGATTGGGCGGGAACAGGATTTCCTGCTCGGCGGGACCATTGTCGGTATCCACCGTCACCTTCAGATAGCCCTCGGGGATGCGCAGGCCCGCGGTGCCGTAGCCATAGACCCCCATCGTCCCCAGGTGCGCCAGATGGACGTCCAGGCCGCTTTCGACGATGGCGGCCAGCAGGTGGTTGGTGGCGTTGATGTTGTTGTCGACGGTGTACAGCTTGTGCCGCGCCGACTTCATCGAATAGGGGGCCGCCCGCTGCTCGGCGAAATGCACCACGCTGTCGGGGGCGAAGTCGCGGATCAGGGCGACCAGGCGGTCGAATTCCTTGCCCACCGTCATGTTGACGAAGCCGATGTCGCGGCCGGAGACTTCTTTCCACGCCTTGATCCGCTCGCCCATGGTGCGGATCGGCGTCAGGGACTGAACCTCCAACTCGTTGTCGATGTTCCGGCGGCTCAGGTTGTCGACGATGGTCACGTCCCACCCTTCGGCCGACAGATGCAGGGCCGTGGGCCAGCCGCAAAAACCGTCGCCGCCCAGAACCAGCACGCGCATGGGATAGCCTCATCGTCGTCTCAAAGGTCATGCCTAGCCCAGCCGTCGCGCTTGGCAAAGCGGCGCTGTGCACGGTTCGGTGCGACGCATTGACGAATATCGCTTGGAAAGGCCGCCCACTCGGGTTAAGTCTCTGCCGTCTCCCACTCAATCGCAGCTTTACGGGCGCATACCCGGCTGTTCGCGGCTTGAGCCGGCCATGACGGTCGGTCCCGAAAGGACCGGCGCACCATGCGGGCGACAAGGCATTCCGACAGTTCGACAATCGGGGATCGGCCCCGAGCGAGACGGAACCACGAAACGGACGGAACCGGCCTTCAGGCTTTGGTCCGCCCCTGCACACGGTAGCGCGAATGAGAGATTTCAAGGGCATGAAGCGTCAGCGCGGACGCAATCGGAACAAGGCGGGCGCCAATAACGCCAACAACGCCAATCCGAATCGTTCGTGGGATTCGCAAGGCCCCGAGAACATTAAGGTCCGGGGCAACGCCCAGACGGTGTATGAGCGCTATCAGCAGCTGGCCCGCGATGCGGCCTCCAGCGGCGACCGGGTGCTGGCCGAAAACTATCAGCAGCACGCCGAACACTATTACCGCGTTCTGCGCGCGCTCCAGCCCCAGCGGTCCTTCTCGGACATCGCCGCGCGCGAACAGTCCAACCAGGGCTTCGACATCGATTTCGAGGACGAATCCGGCGCCCAGGCCGCCGCCTTCGTCGCCGCCCAGCAGGCCGCCGACCGTCAGGCCGCGGAGGCTGCAGAGCGCGCCGAGCAGAACCAGAACCGCGATCAGAACCGCGACCGCGACTACAATCGCGACCGCGATCAGAACCGTGACCGTGACCAGAACCGCGACGGCCAGCAGCCGCGCGAACCGCGCGAGCCGCGCGAAGGCGACGAGGTCCGCGCCGAGGGCGAGGGCGGCGGTCGTCGCGAAAGCCGT
>NZ_DLTK01000147.1:658-6648 GCF_002500885.1 Brevundimonas sp. UBA7838 | reverse complement strand
GTTTCAGGGGGTCACGTCACCGGTCATCCGGCACAAGGTTGACGGCCTTGGCCCCTACAGGGTCGCGGAGCATGGCACTGAAATGCTGTAGCCCGCTATTCGAACCGTCGAGGCTGACTGGCAGGTGGCTGATAAAATCGGCGCCCTCGCGGATGTAGCCCGCCCATTCGATGCAAGCGGCCAGAGCCATGAAGGGGCTGTCCGCTTCGGCCCAGAAGCGGGCGCCGTCGAGAGGGTTGTTCGCGCTGTCGAGAACCAGATGCTCGTTCGCCCAGAACCAAGCCATTCGGTCGTCGTGCGAGACCTTATCGACTCCGAACAATCCAGCGATGTGGATGGCGAGCGCACCCGCTCCGGCGTCGGTGATCGGATGGCCTTCGGCGAAGGTCAGCAGAGCCTTGCAGATGTCGTCGCCCTGCGGATTGAGACCGGCGGACGGGATCGGGTAGACGCGGCCTCGGAAGTCCACGCTGTGCGGGAAGTAAATCGCTTCTTCGTCAGCGAACTTTTCCGCGACCCATAGACGCTGACTAATCGCCAGTCGCTTCGATAGGTTGGCCGAGTTCAGGTCGTGGATGTCGGCGGCTTCGCGCTTCCAGCGGGCTTTCACCTGTTCGTCGTGAGCGAACTCGGGCGGGCGAGGCGGGAGATCGAGCGGTTGTCGATTGGGTAGACCACCCACCACGCCGCCCCCGTCCCAAACCTCACGGATCACATCGAGGATCGGCCGGTTGATTCGCCATGCCGTCGATTGGATCGCGTTCACGGCCGAGTAAACGGCGGACATTTCGACTGTGCGGAGATGTTCGTGATAGGCGGCGTTCGTCTCCTTTACGAGGCGCGCACCCGGCGTCTTGGTGACGTAGCCGCCACGGAACGGCGTGGTCCATCGGCGCGGCGGGACGATCATCGGAAGATGCATCGGCTCTAACAGTTCGCACCGGGCGTGCTGTTGTTCGAGCCAACGGTGAACGGCCTCGGTCGGTCGAATGACCTTCGTGCCGCGCGCGATGCTCTCGATAACGAACAGGCCGGTCACATCGCAGAACAGTTCGAGGGCCTTTGCCCCCGCGCGAACGCGCTGTTGCAGGGTGAACGTGCGGTCCACCCCGTGTTCGATCATGATGTCCTTGATGGCCTTGCGCTTCTTGCTTGTGACCAGAGAGGAAGCGTTCTGTTGGGACTTGAGCAGCCCCTTAAAGACATCCTTCCGGTTCTGGCGAAGGCCGTCCATCTGGATGTGTTCGATGATGGCTTTGGCGACCGCGATACAGGTGGCGGTAAACTTCATGCCGCTCGCGGCGGCGTCGAGTGCGACCCGGCCTGTCAGATAAGCGGCTTCGTCGGCCCCGATCTGCGACAGGATCAGGTGGGCGTCCACGCCACGCGCCGCGCCGCCATGATCGACGCGCTCGCAGAACTCGCGAATCGCAGCAGCGGTCGGCTCCGTCGCCAACTTGAGAAGCTGACGGCCGGGCGGAAGGTCCGCCTCTTCATCAGCGGCGCGGGTCTCGTTACGCCACGGCATGGGGCGGCTCGCACGATAGCGGCTTGCGCCGAGCGCGCGTGACTCGTTCTCAAGGTCGATCTGACGAGCGACCTTCTGTCGATATGTTTCGGTGTTCACCTCGATATTTATCGAGGCAGGGCCTGCCCTTAAGGGCGGTCAGAAAGTCGTAAGACGACCGTATCAGTCGCCGTCGTAGGTGAAAGGAATGTAGTCATATCGGCCGTCGTCAACGGGATAGACGTAATCTCCGAAAAGCTTTTGAGCGGCTTTCCGATAAACGTGTTCACCGCCAGACGAGACCGTTTCGATGCGGTTGTATGGCGTAAACCACAACACGCCCGATTTGTGCTGCAAGAAAAGATTGCCGTTCTGCGAAGGTTCGTGGACCGACACACTCTGATCTCCCATGAGGATCACCCGTGAGGACGATTGAACGTAGTCCACGGTCGCCCAGCGTTCAGGGTCATAATTTGAGATATAGGCGGCGTGCCAAGGCGTCGGAGGCTGTCCGTAAACATCGTCGAATGTGGCTTGAACGTCCGTGAAGCCACGCGCCGTCAAATAGCGAATGAAATCGTCTTCGGTTGTGACTGCATCCGGGCCACCGCCAAATCTCCCTGCGTTCTCCTCCGAAGTGACGATGCTGTGTCTGCATGGCTTCTTGCTGAACGACAGGCCGACGACCTCGCCGACAACGAATTCTTTTTTGGTCTCCCAGTTCATCTCGACCAACACGCGATCCCCTTCGGACCAGCCTTCGTGGCCGTTGACCGGATAGGCTTCGCGGGCGCCATCGAAGCGGACGAGAACAACATGGTATGCAGTCATCCCGCGACGATAGCCACGAGCAGCCGACCGGGGAAGTGACCCTTTAGTGCAGGGCTTGTGTATTAGTGAGGCAAGGTATGGGCACCAAGAAGTTCGATGCCGAGGACTTCGAGGGCTTCCTGAAGCTGTTGCCCAAGGAGAAGGACGGGGTGCGGCTGCGGCACGCGCTGGAGGTTCGCAACCCGACCTTCGCCACCGAACAGTTCTATGATCTGGCCCGGAAATACGGCGCGGCCATCGTCTATGCGGTCGATGACGAGGAGCCGACCTGGCCCCAGATCGACGAAGCGACCGCCGATTTCAGCTACGCCCGGCTGATGTCCAGCCGCGAGGACGAGCCGACCGGCATGACGGCGGCCGAGCTGGAGGCGGTGGCGGATCAGGCGAAAACCTGGGCCGAACGCGGCGAGGTCTTCGCCTACTTCATCTCGGGTGCGAAGGTGCGGAACCCTGCGGCGGCTCAGGCGCTGATCGCCAAGCTGAAATAGCGGTCCGTACGCTTGCGGACCCGCTGCCGTCCTCACATCTAAGGCCGGCTCAATGCAAAGCCTGAAGGACTATTCCCATGCCGATCGCCACACGCGCCTTCGCCGCGACCGCCGCCGACAAGCCGCTGACGCCCTACAGCTTCGAGCGCCGTGATCCGGGCCCGGACGATGTGCTGATCGACATCAAATACTGCGGCGTCTGCCACTCCGACCTTCACGCCGCGCGCGGCGAGACGGGCGGCACGGCCTTCCCCCTAGTGCCGGGTCATGAGATCGCGGGCGTGGTCAAGGCAGTCGGATCGAACGTCACCCGCTTCAAGGAAGGCGACCGCGTCGGCGTCGGCTGCATGGTCGACAGCTGCCGCGAATGCGCCTCCTGCCAGGAAGGCGTCGAACAGTATTGCATCCCCGGCTTCACCGGCACCTACGGCGGCAAGGACAAGAAAGGCGGCACGTCGGAAGCCATCACCCAGGGCGGCTATTCCGACCACATCACCGTCGATCAGCATTTCGTCCTGTCCATCCCCGACAGCCTGGCGCTGGACGTCGCCGCTCCCTTGCTGTGCGCCGGCATCACCACCTATTCGCCGTTGAAGGAATGGGGCGTGGGCCCCGGCTCCAAGGTCGCGGTCATCGGCCTGGGCGGCCTGGGCCACATGGCCGTCAAGCTGGCGGCGGCGATGGGGGCGGAAGTCACCGTTCTGTCCACCTCGGACCGCAAGAAGGCCGACGCCGAACGGATGGGCGCCAAACACTTCCTGATCAACTCCGACAAGGATGCGATGAAGGCGGCGGCCGAGAAGTTCGACCTGATCATCAATACCGTCTCGGCCACACACGAGATCGCCAGCCACATCCAGTTGCTGGCCCGCGACGGCACCATGATCATGCTGGGCCTCACCACCGAGGGCCTGCCGGTCTTCGCCCTGCCGCTGCTGTGGCGTCGTCGCCGCATCGCCGGCTCGCTGATCGGCGGCATCAGGGAGACGCAAGAGATGCTGGACTTCTGCGCCGAGCACGGCATCGCTTGCGACATCGAGACCATCACCCCGGACCAGATCAACGACGCCTATGAGCGGATGCTGAAATCCGACGTCCGCTATCGCTTCGTCATCGATATGGAAAAGCTGGCCGCCTGATCGCCGGGACGAAGATCAACGAAACGCGACGGAGGCATGAAACTTCCGTCGCGTCAGATTCTCGCCTTGCGCGCTAGCGCTCGCACGTTAATCCTGAACTCCGACAAGGCCTTCTAAGGGTCTGCACAGGGACAGGAGACGATATGGCGCGCGTAGCTTTCGTGACGGGCGGGACCCGGGGCATCGGCAAGGCGATCGTTCAGCGCCTGCATGAGGACGGCTTCAAGGTCGCCGCCGGCTATTCCGGCAACGACGAGGCGGCCAAGGCCATCGCCGATGCGCTGGACGTCATGGTGGTCAAAGGCAACGTCGGCAGCTTCGACGACTGCGCCCGCGCGGTGAAGGAGGTCGAGGATCAGCTCGGCCCCATCGACATCTTGGTCAACAACGCCGGCATCACCCGCGACGGCTTCTTCCACAAGATGAGCCACGACCAGTGGTCCGACGTGATCCGCGTCAACATGGACAGCGTCTTCAACATGACGCGCCAGGTCATCAACGGCATGCGCGACCGGGGCCACGGGCGCATCGTCAACATTTCCTCGATCAACGGTCAGAAGGGTCAGATCGGCCAGACCAATTATTCCGCCGCCAAGGCAGGAATGATCGGCTTCACCAAGGCGCTGGCTCTGGAGAATGCGCGCAAGGGCGTGACCGTGAACTGCATCGCGCCCGGCTATATCGACACCGAAATGGTCGGCGCCATGGACCCCAAGGTGCTGGAAGGCATCATCAGCCACATCCCCGTCGGCCGCCTGGGCAAGGGCGAGGAGATCGCCGACATGGTGTCCTGGCTCGTGGGCGAGCGTGCCGGATATGTCACAGGCTGCACACTGTCGCTGAACGGCGGTCAGTACCTGGTGGGTTGAGGCGGGCTTCGCCCAAAATCCGCCGCGCGCGGGTTTCATCAAGTCTGTCATGAAGTTGTTGGGATCGGTCAGGGCGAAAAAGTCGCCACGCGTGAACGCGATGGCGGTCGCCGCCATCGCGGTCATCGGCGTGGGCGTCGTCGCGCCTGTGGTCATCCCGTCCGAAAGCCAGGCCCAGTCCCGCCGGACCGTGCCGCCGACCGCCCGCTACGTCAGCAGCAGCGGCCAGGGCTTTATCCTGGACACCTCCGGATCGCGGCCGCTGATGCGGCTGGAGCGGTCGACCGAGGTCTGGGTCTTGCGGCCCACGCCCGCCCCGCGCGGAGACATCATCTACCGCAACGACAACGGCGATCAGGTACTGCGTGTCACGCCCGACGGCGCCGTGACACTCTATACCACCGCGACCCCCCAAGGCTCGCCGGCTTCGCGCGTCGGCGAGGCACAGGGCCTGGCCAGCGCGGCCATGACGGGCGCTCAGCTTGTCGAATATTTCATGCGCCAGAGCTACCGCGCCAGCCAGGCGATGGGCCGGCTGATCGTCATCGACGTCGATATCCAGCCCGGCTCTGAACAGGTTGCCGCCGACACCGTCTCGGCCGCCAGCGACGCCATCGTGCGCATGGCCAGATCCTCCAACCTGCGCGCCCAAGTCGAGCGGGTGCGCCGCGTCGTCGTATCGGATCAAGGACGTCCGGGCGTCAGCCTGGTCCAGGGCACGTTGAGGATCGTCATCGACGCCGACGCCGGCATCGCCGGCCGACCGTCGTCGGCCCGGATCGTGCGAGTCGTGGGCGGAGACGCCCTGAACCGCTAACCCAGGAAGCTGTCCTTGGCTGCCCGGCGCGCGGCGAACTGATCCGCGTCCGTCGCGGTCATGAACGGGTTGAACCTCTTCTCCACCCCCAGCGTCGTCGGCACGGTCGGTTCGCCCCGCGCGCGCGCCTCGAAGATCGCCTGGGCATGGGCGGCGGTCTCGGGCCGGTCATCCAGGCTCAGGGTGAAGCGCGCGTTCGACGCCGTATATTCGTGCGCGCACCAGATCCCGGTCTGATCAGGCCAGACCTTCAGCCGTTGCAGGCTCTCGAACATCTGCTCGGGCGTTCCCTCGAACAGCCGACCGCAGCCCAGGGCGAACAGGGTGTCGCCGGTGAAG
>NZ_DLTK01000147.1:0-519 GCF_002500885.1 Brevundimonas sp. UBA7838 | reverse complement strand
AACAGGGTGTCGCCGGTGAAGGCCAGATCGTCCGCCGGCGCATGAAACACCACATGGCCGAGGGTGTGACCCGGCGTTTCGGTGACCTCGAACCGCGTCTCGCCCACCATCACCACATCGCCGTCAGCGACCATGCGGTCCAGCGGCGCGACCTTGCGCACCTCTTCCGGCCCGACGATTTTGCAGGCCCATTCTGCCTTCAGCCGCGCGTTGCCCTCGGTGTGATCGGGGTGCCAGTGGGTGTTCAGGATCAAATCCAGCCGCCCCCAGCCCAAGCCTTCCAACTCCTCCAGAATCCGCGCCGCGTCCGGCGTATCGACCGCCGCGACCGCGCCGGTTGCCGCATCGCGGATCAGAAAGCCGTAGTTGTCGCTGCGGCAGGCAAACAGATGCACATCCAGGGTCATGCGCCCATCCTAGCAGCAGGGCCGCCGACAGGCCTATAGTGGGGCCATGCGGCGCAGCATCGACGAGCTTCGAACCTTCTACGGCGAGCCGACCGGGGCGCTGGCGCGACGG
>NZ_DLTK01000034.1:0-8547 GCF_002500885.1 Brevundimonas sp. UBA7838 | reverse complement strand
GGCTCGGGCGTGGCGACCGGCGCGGCCTCCATCGGGGTCGTCGCCGAGGCGCCCGGCGCCGTCTGGGCCTCGACCGGTTGAGGGTCGGAGGCCGGCTGGCAGGCGCCCAAGGTGATCGCCGCTGCGGCGGCTAGGATCGGGACTCTCATGTGACAAGCTCCTGAAAGAAAAGGGCGATGATCGGGTCGATTTCCCGCGACGCCCTCATACTAGAATACGCGGACGGGCGCCGCATCCCTCGCCGCCTGGAGGTCGATCGACGGAGCGCCGCTGCGGCCCGAGCGGGGCTAAGGCGCGACGAAGGTTCCGAGGACCCTCGAGCTGATCACTCAAGAGCGGCCCGGACAGCGGGCGTGTCGTCCAGCGCCTCGGACAGCTTGCGACGAGCCCGCGCCACGCGGGTCTCCACGGTCTTGATGGAGACACCCAGCATCCCGGCCGTTTCCGCCTGACTGCGCCCTTCGATCGCCGTCAGCATAAGCGGAGCCTTGAGGTGCGGCGGCAGACGGCTCATGGCCTCGTTCAACCGCGCCAGCCTTGCGCTGGCATCCATCCGGTCATCCACCGCCTCGGCCCCGTCCGGCACGGACATGGCTTCCGGCGACGACAGGTCGACGTCGCCCCGGATGAGCCGCCGAACGAAGCGGCGACGGCTCCAGTCCCGGCATTTATTGAGTGCGATGGTCCGGATCCAGGCCTCGAAGGGTCGGACCGGGTCGTAGCGGCGAATGTTGATCCAGGCCGCCGCATAGGTGTCCTGCAACAGGTCCCAGGCGTCCTGTTCATCGCCGACATAGCGCCGGACGAAACGGAACAGAGAAGTCTTGGTCTGCCGCATCAACTCGCTGAAGGCCGCCCGGTCCCCGCCGGCGGCGCGGGCTGACAGGTCGTTGGGGCTGTCCACGCGGAACGCTAGCCTTCGTCGGGCGCGAGGGCCTCGACGATACGGTCGTCGAATACCTCGGCCTGGGCCGGCGTCAGAACGGACCGCATCTCGAAGACGTGGGCGATCGTCTCCTTCTGCAAGGCGCCCATGGCGACGTGGAAATGGTCCACCGCCGCCTGGACTTGGGGACCGTCGCCGTCGCTCCGTGCGATCGCGCGCGCCAGTTCCTGATTGGCCGCGCGGACGTCCGCTTCGAGCGCGGGCCGGCGCGCGGCGAACCGGGCTTCGACTGCGTCGATGCGGGTCAGCTGGTCGGGCGAGAGCTTCAGGTCGTGGTGCACGATGTCGTGCAGGGATGGCGGTTCGCGCCGGCTCAGCACCCAGCTGGCGCTGATCCAAGTGCCCGCGCCGCTGGCGACCGCCGCCAGGACGGCCGTCAGGGCGATGGCCTGCCAGCCGCGCTTCATCGGCCGGTTTCCAGTCTCACCAGAGGCGACAGGCCCGCGTCGACCGTGAAAATGGCCATCTCCCCGGCCGGTCTGGGGGCGGCGACCGCGCCGACGCCGCCTGCCGTCAGGCCGGTGACCAGGGCCATGGCGACGGCCCCCAAACGCAGTTGCGACGCGAGCCTTTCGCCGCGAAGCGCGTCGACCCGGCTCCAGACGAGCGGTTCGAGCCCGTCGAGCGACCGGCCCAAGGGCGTCGCCGCCGATCCGGCCAAAAGATCATCCAAATTACGCGCCATCGAACACTCTCCTTGCGCCCCTAATCCCTACTACGCCGAAACAAGCCAAATCCCTCAAACGAGGGGACGGCCTCCCCGGTGCGTAGTTAGCAGAAGGGACGGGATGGGAGAGAACAATGTCGATACGCAAACTTCTGTCGGGGATCGCCCTGGTGGTGGCGCTGTCTGTCAGCGCGCCCGCGTTCGCGCACGAGGATCATGACAAGCAGGCCGCGGCCCGTGCCCAGGCCGCCGCGCCGGCGGGCGCCGTGCCAGAAGGCGGCGTGATGGCCATGCCGGGGATGGCTATGGACATGGACCACGGGGCCATGACGGCGGACGAGGGTCCCAAGCCAATGCCCCAGCGCCTGTATCGCTGGCTCGGCGCCATGCATCCCGCCGCCGTCCATTTCCCGATCGCGCTGTTCCTCGTCGCCGCGCTCCTCGAGATCGCCGCCCTGACGCTGCGTCGGCCGGTCCTGACCCAGGGCACGCGGGTGATCATCGCCCTGGCGGCGATCTCCGCGGTCGCCGCGGTGGCGCTGGGATGGTTCGCTATGGGGCTGCCCGGGAAGGACGATGTGACTCACCTCTACCATCGGTGGCTCGGCACCTCGATCGCCGCGCTCGGCCTGCTGAGCTGGTGGGCGAAGGAACAATGGGTCCGCCGGCCGGGGCGCGGGCGCGAGCTGATCTACATCGGTCTTTTGACCGTGACCGCCGCCGCCGTGGTGGTCAACGGCCTGCTGGGCGGGATGCTGACCCATGGCATGAGGCATCTGATGTTCTGACGGCCTTGGGGTCCGTCGTCGCCCGAACGCCTCGTTCTTCATCTACTTCGCCGGACCGGGTTCTACTGCGGCCGCGGCAAACCAGGAGACTGCACCATGATGTTCCGTTCAGCACTCGCCGGATCGGCGGTCGCCGCCCTCCTCGCGACCTCCGGCCAAGCGCAAGCTCAATCACAGGCGCCGGCCCGCTCCCACGCCCCCGGCTCGGCCCATACGCCAGGCTCGGCGCACGCCCCCGGCGATGCGCAATCCGCTGACGAGGCCCAGGTCCGAGCGGTCGTCACCGCCTACAAGGACGCCATCGAGCGGATGGACGTGTCGCAGACGCCGGCCCTGTTCTGGACCGACTCGGAGATCTTCGAGAACGGCGGCGTGGAGGGATCGTTCGCCTATTATCTGGAGCACCATCTCGGGCCCGAATTCGCCGATCTGGCCGGCTTCGACTTCCGCAACCACGAAATGAAAGTCGAGGTTGACGGCGACACCGCCTTCGTGAGCGAGACCTACACCTTCCACATCACCTTCAAGTACGGAGCCCGGGCCCCCATAGAGCGCCGCGGCGCCGCCACGAGCGTCCTGCGCAAGCGGGGTGACGAGTGGAGGTTCGACGTCTATCACTCCTCGGCCCGGCCCTTCCGCCCCGCCGCCTGATCGCGGCGGCGACCGTCATCGGCGGCCTCCAGATATCGCTCGCCAGAGGGACCCATGAGATCGATGCCCACCCTTTCACGCCGTGCGTTTCTGGCCGCGGGGGCCGGCTCCGTCGCCGTCGCGGCCTGCGCTCCGGGCGCCCGTTCATCGACCGAGCTCGCGGTCTACAAGACCCCGACCTGCGCCTGTTGCACGGCCTGGGTGGATCACATGCGCGCCGCCGGCTTCAAGGCGCGGGTCAACGAACTCCCGAGCCTTCGCTCTATACGCAGCACCCAGGGCGTGCCCGAGGCGCTCGCCTCCTGCCACACGGCCATGATCGGCGGCTATGTCCTCGAGGGCCATGTGCCGGCCGAGGATGTCCGCAAGCTTCTGGCCGAACGTCCCGAGGCCGTGGGCCTCGCAGTGCCGGCGATGCCGCTGGGGTCTCCCGGCATGGAGACGCCAGACGGCCAACGTGAGCCCTATGAGACCCTGCTGATCCTCAAGGGCGGCGGTACGCGCGTCTTCGCGCGTCGCGGCTAGGCGAGGCCCAGGGATGAAGGTTCTCAAGCTCTCCACCCAGCTGCACAAATGGATTGCGCTCGTCGTCGGCCTTCAGGTGCTGTTCTGGGTCGGCGGCGGTCTGGTGATGACGGCCATTCCGATCGAGACGGTGCGCGGCGAACATCGGGCGGTTGACCTCAAGCCGAGCCCGCTGGAGCTCGGCGCGCTTCCGGCACTGAGCGAGATCGCGCGCCGAGCGGGCGTCGCGCCTGTCCAGGCGGAGCTTCACACGACGCCGCGGGGGGCGGCCTGGAC
The DNA here is from genome assembly GCF_002500885.1 of Brevundimonas sp. UBA7838. NCBI lineage: Bacteria > Pseudomonadati > Pseudomonadota > Alphaproteobacteria > Caulobacterales > Caulobacteraceae > Brevundimonas > Brevundimonas sp. UBA7838. The sequence goes on along the minus strand of NZ_DLTK01000034.1, from coordinate 4,694 downwards.
CTTGAAGCCGGCGTCGGGCGAGCCAGTCGTCGTGTCCGCCGCGACCGGCCGGCCGTTCGGACCGATGTCGGCCGCCGACGCCTCGGCCTTCGCCAAGGGCGCGTACAAGGGCGAGGCGCGGGTTTCCGGCGCGGTTCTTCTGGCGACGGCGCCCGAGGAGACGGGACGCACCGGACCGCTGTGGCGGGTAGACTTCGCCGACCGCGAAAAGACGGCCTTCTACCTGTCGCCAGCGACAGGCGAAGTGGTGACGCGCCGCTCGGGCGTGTGGCGGATCTTCGACTTCTTCTGGCGACTGCACGTCATGGACTGGAACGACGGCGAGGACTTCAATCACCCCCTGATCATCATCACTACCGCCTTGACCCTGAGCATTGTGATTTCGGGCTTCATCCTGCTGTGGATACGGATCTCCCGCGACCTGAAAATGGCGCGTGCGGTTCGCAAGCGGGAGCCATGAGGCAGGCGACGGCTCGATCACAGGAAGCTCTGCCAAGAGACAACGACCGGACTTCACCACCGCGTCTCGCCGCCCTGACCACCGCCTGGCCGCCGCACATCCTGCGGCAAGAGGACGTCGCGGCCAACGGGGCCGAAATGTTCGCCACGACCCACGGCGGTTTCGAGCGGCTGGCGCCTATCTATCGAAACGCCTTGATCGACACACGGCATTCGTGCGTCCCAATGGACTGGTATCTGCAGCCGCACAGCTTCGCGGAGCGGAACGACCTGTTCCTGGAACACGCAGTCGCCCTGATGGCCGAGAGCACGACGAGCGCGCTGGAGCAAGCGGGGTGATCGCGACCTTGGCCGGTTTTGGACCACTCGGATCATCACCTGCCCGGCGCGCCGCTAGTCCGATCCGGCCCTTCCGGGTCATTCGTCATCCCAACTACTGGATCGCATCTCTTGAGATCGCCATCCTGCCGCTGGTTTTCGGCCAGGTCTGGATAGCAGTGGTGTTCACCGCGCTTAATGCCATGCTGATCACCTGGCGGGTGCGGCTGGAGGATCGCGCTCTTGCCTATCAGGCCTGTGAGCCAGAACGACCTGGATGCGAGGCGGGCCAGTCACCGACGATCAGGTCACGCGGTGCGAAATCTCGGTCAGAGCCCTGAGACCGGTTCCGAAGCGGGCGATTGATGCCCGGTGCCGTTCCAGTTCTCCGTAGGGCAGATAGCGCACATTGAGATCGGCGATCCGGCTGAAGGCCGGACGTTGCAACTGCGCCCGCACATCGTTTTCGCGGCTGTCGGGAGCGACCAGGAAAAGGCCGGCGGAGATGTTTAGTTCGCCTGACAGGGCGAGGTCCAGCATTCGCACGACACCGGAGTAGATCGTGGTGGAATGCTCGACCTCGAAGGCGGCCGCCACGCGGTCCGCGTCTCCCTCCAGCCAGAGTACGTCGATCAGCCGGATGGACTCGGCGCCTGGACCGTTCGCCAGCGACGGCGGTAGTTGTTCTAGGCAGCCCTCGCTCAGGCGTGCGCCCTCGTGCTGGCGCCCGCGGTCATTGGACGCGATCCAGACCCTGTAGCCCAGCGCGCGACCCAGATCACGGACCCAGGCCTGGATCTCTGTGTGGGTCCGGTCCGTCTCGCCCTGCTGGAGCGCGGTCTTCTCGAACTTGACCGCTTCGGCGCGCGCTTCGGCCAGCCGCGCGTCCCAGCCGCTGGCGGACAGACTCTCGTCGTCCAGGGGCGGCGCGGGATAACGGCCGGAGCCCACGTCGAACAGGAAGCCCGCGATCGCCCCGAGATCGTTGGACAGAAGATCGCTGTAGCGAGCGTTGAGGGCCAAAATTCCTTGCCGCATCGCAAGGTAGTGCTCCCAGCTCCCGAGCTTGACCTTTGATCCGGTGATCGCGTTGTAGCCGTTGACGATCGCGGTATTGAACGGCGAAACGTGGGTGGGATGGAGAAAATAGATCAGGTTGGCCACTGCAGGCCCGAGTCCCTTGATTCGGAGTTGGTCGATCGTGCGGATGCCCGCGAGAATTTCCGTTGCTGTCGAACAACAGCTGCAGTGATGCAGGAGCCGGCCGAAAGCGCGTTGATTGGCCGGGTTTTCGTAGATGTCCGGGATGCGAAGTTTGGGCTTCCAGAGGAAGGCATGGTCCGCGCCCTTGAAGATCTGCCGTTGTTCGGCCACCGAATGAACGATCGTCTCCAGCGACGACCCGCGATAGGCCACGCCGAACCGGCCTGCTTCGATCTCCTTGACGACCTGGCCGATGCCGCGACGGATGGAGCGGAAATTCTTCAGACGCTCGTCCCACAAGAACCAGGTCTGGTAGGTCGCAGCCGGGTCGCGCCGCCACTGTTCAATAAGATCACGAACTCGATCTGACACGGCGCGCCCCCCGATTTCTGACCAGTCTAGGCGGTTCCCGACGGCCGGGACAACGGCCATTTGCCGGTCCCCAAGCCGACACGCAGCTCCAGCGAAGTCGGCGCGCGCCAACGGCTACATCGCCATTTCCATGGCCGAGACCGGAGCCAGGGTTCCCATGATGGACACCAGGGCCAGCAGCCCCAGGGCGAGGAGGGTCTCCATCACCAAGCTGCGTTTCAGCCGTGAAATGGCGGGGCCAAGATACTCGGGATCGTCCAGGGCGCTGCCGAGGTGGGGCGTCAGATAAAAGCGGTTCGCGGCCGCCAGAACCAGCATGAGCGCGAAGAGCACGAGCTTGCCCGTCAACAGCAGACCGTAGGGCGTGCTCAAGAGGCCAGCGATACGATCGGGTCCGACCATGAACCAGCTGTTCACCAGTCCGCTCAGAACCAGGACGGCGACCGATGCGGATCCGACGCCGGCGAATCCGTGAAGGGCTCGATAGAGGATCCTATCGCCATCGACCGTTTCTGACCGCCGCCGCAACGTCAGGATCAGCAAGGCCGCGAGCGCGCCGAGCCACACCGCCGCCGCCCAGCTGTGCAGGATCGCGGCCGTCAGATGAACATAGCGCCCCGCGCCTTCGGTGGCCGCGCCGTGTCCCGTCCAGGCGAAGCTGGCGCCGACGATAAGACCGGCGACAGCGACGAATTTCCACAGGCCGCGGGACGGCTTGTCTTGAATGAGCGCAAGAAGCGCGAGCAACGCGGCCAGCGTCCGGACGAGAAAGGCGGGTCCGAGGCTCGTGCCCGTGAGCATGAAGCCGAGCGTCGCCGGCTTGAGACCTTCAGTCAGCGAGCCCGCCATCACAGCGGTCTGGGCCGCGAAGGCGGCGGCGGAGCCTATGGCGACCACGGCCGCCGCGCTGACCAGCAAGGATCTCGTCCAGCCGAGGGCCACCGCGTCCGACCCGCGCAACCCGTAGAGGAGGAACAGCGGCGTCCCGAGCAGGACGACCGCGCCGCCGTACTGCGCGAGCCGGAGCAGGATGACCAGAACGTCGAGCACGATGGGTCAGCGGACCGTGAAGGCGATGGCGCCGGTCATACGGTGGCCGTCGGCGGAGGCGGCATGCCAGTTGAGGCTGTAGGCGCCGGCCGCGAGCGGTCGCGCCGTCCGTCCCGAAACGGTCATGCCGTCATCGGAGACGGTGGTCGCGACCGGGAATTTGGCACCGGCGGCGTTCACGACCTCGAGGCCCGAGAAAGCGGGAACGACGCGTTCGCTGAAGGTGACCGTCAGCGAACGCGGCGAGGCGATGCTCGCGCTCGCCGCCGGGTTGGAGGCGACGACGCGCGCGTGGGCGGCAGCCTGCGTCGCCCCCAACAGCAGGGCGCCGACGGCGCCGACGACGGAAAGGATTTTGCGAGTGGTCATAGGGAGGCTCCGAAACCAGAGGGGTTCAATGAGTTATACGGGCGCCGGGGTTGAATCCCTCGTTCGAACTGCGGGCGGGCGCGCGCTGATCCGGAGCATTGCGTTGCGCGCGCCCGACGCCAGCCCGTCGGTCGCTTGACACGGCCGGCCGACGGGCGTGGGATGAACGCGCATGTGGAACCTCGTCCGCACCCTTCTGTTCGCCCTGGCGGTGGCCGGCTTCGTCGGCCAGTCGTCCGCGCACGCCACGCCGTTCCAGGTATTCGAAGCGACGGGCGGCATGGCGGACATGGATTGCGCCGAGATGATGGTGATGGCGGACGGGCCTTCCGGCGGCGCTACTAGCCCTTGCGACGAGATGACGCCCGACTGCATCGCCAAGATGGGCTGCGCCGCCGTCGCGGCGCCCATGCCGCCGGCGCCGACCGTTCAACGGCCTTCGGCTCCGCGGGGACTCCGGTTCGCAGCCGTCGATGTCGTGCGAGAGGGCGCAGGCCCGCTTCCACTGAAGAATCCGCCGAAACGGCTGGCGTAGACCGCTTCCGCTGATCGAAGGCCGTGAGCGCCGTTGCGCGGGCGACCGCCGATCGATCGATCCGAGCCCTTCGCCGATGTCCCGCCCTCAAGGCGGGTCAAGTGGTTTCGAGGAATTCCATGACCATTCGTTTGAGGTCGGCGATACGCGCGTCTGCGTGTCCGCCGCCCCGTGTCCGCCGGCCGCGCGTCCTAACGCGACGCGCCGAGGTTTCGGCGCCGTCCGCGCGCCGTGCTCTGATCGCAAGCTGGGCGATCCTCCCGGCTTCCATTTTGCTCGTGAGCGTCTGGACCGCGCCTTCCAAGGCCGACCCCCAGACCTTCGACGAGGCCCTGGCCCGCGCGGCGGCCGGAGCGCCCGGCCTCAGAGCCAGCGCCCTGGGGGTGGA
>NZ_DLTK01000036.1:0-12077 GCF_002500885.1 Brevundimonas sp. UBA7838 | reverse complement strand
GGCACCATCGGCATCTACGCTTCGGACGATACCGGCCCGGCCAACGCCTTTGACATGACCGCTCCGGCCAACGTCACCATCGACACCAACCTGGCCGGCTGCAACACCTCGAACACCGTCACCGTGTCCAAGAACGACATCCGCGGCCTGGTGAACAACTCGGGCGCCGGCTACGACTCCAACGTCTTCCAAGCTGAGCTGCCTTATTCGGTCACCGGCACCTACACCGCCGGCGCCGTCGGCTCCACGGCCGCCGCGACGAGCGGCAACTACATCAACCTGGCCGCCAACGCCAACTCCACCAGCGCCAGCCACGGCGCCTGGAAGTCGGCCATGGCCTTGAACGTGAACATCCCCGTTCCGTCCAAGTCGCTGCTCGCCGGCGACTATGAAGGCCAACTGACCGTCAACATCCAAGCCTTCTGATCTTCAGAACGACTTGAGAAACGGCGACAGGGGGGGCTGCATGTCCCCCCTGTTTGCGTTTCAGTCACCATTGTTACGCCATGCTTAAGTGAAGCTGGCGCGACGCTTGCAGCAGCCTGGGCGCGGCGGCTCGCGACGGGAATCTCAAGCCGGCGTCAGACCGGTGTTCGGGGGAAGTAACACAATGTCTTCATCGTTCAGCCTTCGCAGGGGCCGGTCTGTCGCCTTGGCGATCGGCGTGTTTGCGGTTGCGCTCGTGATCATGGCTGTCGCCGGCGCGGCATGGGCCATGCGCGTGTCGCCGATGGTGTCTGAACTGACCACGACCGGCGCCGGATCGGCCGCCCGGATCGAGGTCGGCAATGTCGGATCCGTCGCCTTGCCGTTCGAGACGCGCATCACGCGCATGGATATCGACGCCAACGGCAATGTGACCGAGACGGACGCCGACGACGACTTCCTGGTCTTCCCGCCGCAAGGGCTGGTGCCGGTCAATGGTCGTCAGGTAGTTCGGGTCCAATGGGTCGGTGATCCCAAGATCGAGACCTCCCAAGCCTATTACTTGTGGGTCCGCCAGTTACCGGTCGCCACCGACCCTACCGCCACGCCCGAGAGCGGCGGCGCGGTGTCGGTCCAGGTCCTCTATACGATGAAGGCGCTGATCGTCGTGGCGCCGCCCGGCGCCGAGCCGAAGGTCGAGGTCGTCTCGGTGACGCCCGCCTTGGTCAGCCCGCCGGCGCCTGAGATCGATCCCACCCTCACCAATGGTCAGGCCGCGCCGCCGCCGCCTGCGGAACCCGGTATCGAGATCGTCGTGTCCAACACCGGCAAACGCTATGCCTTGATGAGCGGCGCCACCTGGATCGTTGAAGGCACCGATACCGCCGGCCAGCCTTTCCGCCGCGAATACGACAGCGGTGAGATCTCCAAGACCGTCGGCGTCGGCTACCTGGCGCCCGGCGGCGGCAAGAGAACCTTTAAACTGCCCACCGGCACGGCGCTGGATCCCGCCAAGCCCGTCACGTTGAAGTTCGGACGATGAGAGCGCTGGGGCACGTCTCGGTTCTCGCACTGGCCTGGGGGCTGGCGTGCGTTCCGGAATCATCGGCCTTGGCCGCCGTCAGGGCGGCTAACGCGGCCTACGAACAGGCGGCAGAGGATGCTACGGCGGCTCTTAACCGAGCCAGTCTGGCGGCCGGCGAAGCCGCCGCCTCCCGCGCTCAAGCCATGCAGGTGCCCGCCCAGCCCGCGCCCGCCCCAACGGTAGCCGGGCCTACGCCCGAGGCGCCGGCTCCGGTCGAGCAAACGCCGTCGACTGCTGCTGCGCCTGCCGCACCGCGCGAACGTCGCGACATCAACCCCTACGATCGCGACATCCCAATGACGGTGCCGCTGAACTTCAACAGCCGCGTGCTGGGTGAACTTCCGGTCGTGTTGACGCGTGACGACCGTTTCATTGTCGACACGGCGGGGTTCAAGACGCTGATCGATCCCCTGCTGACCCCGGAAGCCCAGACCGAACTCGCGACGCGGCTGCAAGGCGTCACGTCGTTTGCGCCGGAGGAGATCAACGACACCGGCATTCAGCTGGACTATGACCCTGAACAGCTGGCCGTTCTGGTCCTGCGCATCGATCCGACGAAACGAACGGTCGAGTCGCTGTTTCGCGGCGGCAAGCCGGAAACGCCGGGCCTGCCTCCCGAACCTTTCAGCGCTTATCTGAACAGCAATGTCTCGATCCAGCGTCGGGAATCGACCGGCGATGTCAGCAAGCCCAGCGTCTTCCTGAACGGCGCCATTCGCTACAAGCGTTTGGTCTTCGAAGCCGACGTTCAGGGCCGCGAGGATCTGTTCACGGGCGAATACAATGTCGAGCGTCGCTACGCCCGGTTCGTATTCGATCAGCCCGAAGACTATCGCCGCTGGTATCTCGGCGATCTGGAACCGGAAATCCGCGGTCGTCAGGGCTTCTCGCAGCTCGGCGGGGTCGGCGTGTCGCGCCAGCGTCAACGCTTCGACTCGTTCCGCAACAATGTCCTGGCCGGCGGCCGTCAGCTGGTGCTGCAGGAAGCCTCGACGATCCGTGTGCTGAGAAACGGCGTGTTCGTGCGCGAGTTTCGCCTTGATCCCGGCCAGTACGACCTGACCAATCTGCCGCTGGAAACCGGCTCCAACGACATCCAGCTGGAGATCCAGAACGACTCGGGCCGCGCCGAAACGGTCGCCTACAGCGCCTATCTGGACGCCATCGAGCTTGAACCGGGCGACTACGAATACGGGGCCTATTTTGGCGCCATCAACAACGGCATCTTCGGATCGCCCGACTATTCCGAAGGCGAATTGGCCTTCACCGGCTTCTGGCGCAAGGCGTTCGAGAACCGGCCTGCTGTGGGCGTCGGCTTCCAGGCGTCACAGGACGCCCAGACCTTGTCGGGCCAGAGCCAGTTGATCCTTCGCAACGGCGCGCGCGTTCGCCTGGACGCCGCCGCCAGCAACGGCGACCCCGGCGTCGGCTACGCTTTTGCGCTGGGTTACGACCACGTCGTCGATCTGGGCGAGACCTTCGATAGCTGGACCGTCGTCGCCGACTTCACCTCGGAAGACTTCTCCTCCATCGGCAATCCGACCGGTCAGAACCCGACGTCATGGGTCTTCTCTGGCGGCTATTCGCACCAGTTCTCGCAGGACTGGCTGGCGAACGTCAGCGCCTCCTATCGGATGAGCCGCAGCGATCTGATCGACGATTCCTATTCGATCAACGCCACCTCCACCTACCGGTTCGCGCCGGAATGGAGCGCGCAGGTCGGGCTGGAGTATTCCGACTTCGGCGCCAGCTTCGGCGGCTTCCAATCCGGCGGCTTCGGCGCGACCTTCGCCCTGATCTGGCAGCCGCGTTACGATCGTCGTGTCGAAGGTCGCTATAACTCGGCACGCAACAGCGGCAGTGTGCGCGCCCAGCAGTCCAGCGAAAACCGCGTCGGTTCCTTCGGCTATTCGCTGGCCTCCACCTATGACGATGGGCCGGCGACCGTTTCGGGTCAGGTCGATTATGTCGGCAATCGCTTCGACGCCAGCTTGAGCCATACGGCGTTCGGGCGGGACTTCTCGAATATCACGCAAGAGCAGGTGACGAACCTGCGCTTCGGATCGTCGATCTCGACGACCGGGGGCAAGGTTGCTGTTGGCCGCAACATCTACGACAGCTTCGCCATCGTCTATCCGCACAAGAGCATCGACGATCATCCCGTCATCGTCGGCGACAGCTTCGAAGGCGGTCGCTACACGGGTCGCAGCGGCCTGCTGGGCGGCGCGGTGGCGAACAACCTTACCGCCTATGTGAACCAGTCGGTGCGTTATGATGTGCTCGACGCGCCCTTAGGCTACAACATCGGCGACGGCATCGCGCGCGTCCGTCCGACCTACAAGAGCGGCTACGCCATCCAGGTCGGCAGCGCCAAATTCGTCAGTGCGCTGGGCCGTCTGGTCGGCAACCAAAACCGTCCTGTGTCGCTGATCTCGGGTCGTGTGACGCCCCTTGATGATGCGAACGCACAGCCCGAACTGTTCTTCACCAACTCGGTTGGACGGTTTGCGGTGCAGAACCTGGAACCGGGCAAGCGCTATCGCGTCGAACTGTTCTCCACGCCGGCGCTAGGGTTCGAATTTACGGTTCCCGCGGACAACGAAGGTCTGCTCGATCTCGAGACCATTGCCGTTCCGCTCGACGTGCCCGAAGCCTGAGCCCAAGACTTAGCCGAGGAGGCTGAAATGTCCCGTAATCGTACATCCGCCCTGCTCCTGGCCGCCGCTGCTGCGACGGCGACCTTGATGGCGGCCGCGCCCAGCCAGGCTGCGCCGGGTTGCCAGCTGGTGATCGAATCCGGCACCGATCAATGGATGATGCGCTACGAGCCGTTCGATCAGGACGTGGCCGTGCAGGAATTCGATGTCGCCGTGGTGAACCAGGGTGATGGCCCCTGCACCGCCGTCAGCCGCGTCGAACTGCGCGGCGAGCAGTTCGGTCTGGTCAACGAAGCCGGCGCCCAGCGTATGGCCTACGCCCTGGTCGACGAGCGAGGCGGCGCGGATGTCACGCCGCGCGCGGGCCAGAGCGCTCGCCGCATCGGGGTGCGGCCGCTCAACCTGGCGGCCGGCGAGCGGGGTCTGATGCGCTTCTCCTTCACCGCCGCCCCGGCTGAGACCCTGTCGGCGGGTCTCTATTCCCAGAACGCCTTCATCAATCTGGAAACACCGGACGGCCGACCGCTGGCGGAAAAACCCGTCACGCTTAGCCTCCAGGTGCCGTCAGCCGCCGTCATGGGTCTGAAGGGCGAGTTTCGTCGCAACGGCGGCACGCCGACGATCGACCTGGGGGAACTGACCCAAGGTGATCGGCAGCTGCGCACGACCCTCTATGTTCTGAGCACGGCCGGATATAGCGTCTCGGTGGCGTCGCAGAACCAAGGCCGCCTGCGTCAAGGCGCCAGCGAATGGTATGTGCCCTATGGTCTGGTTCTGGGCGATCGCGACATGGACCTGTCGCGCGGCGGTCGGGTAGATGTGGTGTCGCGTCGCGCGCGACTGGACGACTATCCGCTGACCATCAGCGTCGGCAGCACGACCGGCAAGCGCGCCGGCGACTATTCCGACATCCTGACCTTCACGGTCGCCGCACTTTAAGCGCCGGAGCCAAACAAAAAGAGGCGGGGACGTCGCGCGTCCCCGCCTCTCTTCAATTGGGATGGATGTGGTCGTCGATCAGATCGGCTGAATCGTCAGGGCCAGGATCAGCGGCTGTTCCAGTTCGACGTCGTCGAACCGATAGGACACCGAACGGATCGTCGCGATGCTGGAACGGCGCAGGGTCTGCATGCCGGACTTGTCCAGATCAAACGTCCGGTCACCGTAGAACATCACCGCCTTTTCGGTCAGCGACAACGGGCGATACTGGGCCGAGACGGTGAAGCCGCCGGGGCTGTTGCAGGCCTCGACCACCTCTCCAGAGCGACCGGCGGCGGCCAGGACGGGCGATGTGGGCTTGACCCAACAGGCGACAGGCACGGTGGCGCGAAGGCGATAGGTGCCGCCTGCGGTCGGCCCGGCGAAGGCGGGAGCGGCGGCGGCGACCAGGCCGAGCCCGAGTGTGGCGGCGGCGAGAGCGCGAAGGATACCTTGGGTCATCTGCGGTTCCGATCTGCACATTGCAGAGGAACACTAGAACGCCGCGCGTTAAGGTCACGCGAGCGAACACGCCTAACGCGGCTTAACCTTGATCGCCGACGTTAATGCGTCGGAAAGCATGATAATGTGCATAGGAATACTAAAGCGGACCCGGCCTAATCTCTGATTTAGCTCAAGTCGCGCCGGACCTATGCGGTCTGTTCGATGGCTGCGGCCGCTTCATTCTCCCGTGCATACCGCTGGGCGATGATGGTGCAGGCGAACAGCTGGATCTGGTGGAACAGCATGATCGGCAGGACGATCAGCGGCACGGCGTGACCGGCGAACAGGATGCCGGCCATGGGGATGCCGGTGGCCATGCTCTTCTTGGAGCCGCAGAACAGAATGACGATCCGGTCGGGGCGGTCGAACTTCAGCGCGCGGCCGGCGAAGAGGGTCAGAGCCAGGACGATGGTCAGCAGGGCGATGTTCAGGCCGATGACCTTGGTCAGATCCAGCGGCGCGACCTGGGACCAGACGCCGGCGACGACGCCTTCGCTGAAGGCGGCATAGACGATCAGCAGGATGGATCCGCGGTCCACCAGACCGGTCAGTTTGGCGTGGCGGGTCAGCCAGTCCTTCAGCAGCGGGCGGCACAGCTGGCCCACGGCGAAGGGGGTCAGGATCTGCAGACCGATGTCGAAAATGGACTGCAGATGGATGCCGCCATTGGCGCCGCCGATCAGCAGGGCGACCAGCAACGGCGTCACGACCACCCCCAGCAGGTTCGACAGGCTGGCGCTGGTCAGGGCGCCCGCGACATTGCCGCCGGCGATGGAGGTGAAGGCGATGGAAGACTGCACCGTGGACGGCAGCAGGCACAGATACAGCATCCCGGTCAGCAGATCGGGCTGAAGCGATCCCCGCATCAGAAACACCAACCCAAGCCCCAGCAGCGGAAACAGCAGGAAGGTCGACAGGAAGACAGTGCCCTGAAGCCGCCAGTGCAGCAGGCCCGCGCCGATGGCCGCCGGCGACATCCGCGCGCCGTACAGGAAGAACAGCAGAGCGATGGCGCCCTTGACCACCCCGTCCATGACGACCGCCGCCTGTCCGCTAGCGGGGAACAGGGCCGCCAGGATCACCGTGCCGATCAGGGCCAGCAGATAGCCGTCGATCGGCAGGCGGGATAGGAAACGAGGCATGGACGGCTCAGGCTGCGGCGGGCTGACGCACAGATAGGCGCATCAGCCCCCGCATTGAACCCGCGTCTTCAGGCCCCGGCGCGGTTCTTGACCAGATCGTCCACGACCGACGGGTCGGCCAGGGTCGAGGTGTCGCCCAGCGCGCCGATCTCGTTTTCTGCGATCTTGCGCAGGATGCGCCGCATGATCTTGCCCGACCGGGTCTTGGGCAGGCCCGGCGCCCACTGGATCACGTCGGGGGCGGCGATGGGGCCGATCTCGTGGCGGACGTGGGCGACCAGGGTCTTGCGCAACTCCTCGGTCGCCTCGACCCCGTTGTTCAGGGTGACATAGGCGTAGATGCCCTGGCCCTTGATGTCGTGGGGATAGCCGACGACCGCCGCCTCGGCGACATCGTCGTGCAGAACGAGCGCGCTCTCGACCTCGGCCGTGCCCATCCGGTGGCCGGACACATTGATGACGTCGTCCACCCGGCCGGTGATCCAATAGTAGCCGTCTTCGTCCCGACGGCAGCCGTCGCCGGTGAAGTACCGGCCCGGGTAGGTCGAGAAATAGGTGTCGAAGAAGCGCTGATCGTCGCCATAGACGGTGCGCATCTGGCCCGGCCAGCTGTCGGTGATGCAAAGGTTGCCGGAGACGGCGCCCTCCAGCGGCTGGCCCTCGGCGTCCACGATCTGGAGCTCGACACCGGGCAGGGGCAGGGTCGCCGATCCGGGCTTCAGGTCGGTGGCGCCGGGCAGGGGGGTGATCAGATGGCCGCCCGTCTCGGTCTGCCACCAGGTGTCCACGATGGGGCAACGGCCGTCGCCGACCACCTCGTGATACCAGCGCCAGGCCTCGGGGTTGATCGGCTCTCCCACCGTGCCGAGCAGCCGCAGCGAGGCGCGCGAGGAGGCCTTAACCGGCGCATCGCCCTCGCGCATCAGGGCGCGCAGGGCCGTGGGGGCGGTGTAGAAGATCTCGACCTTGTGCTTGTCCACCACCTGCCAGAAGCGGCCGGCGTCAGGATAGTTGGGCACGCCCTCGAACATCAGGGTCGTCGCCGCATTCGCGAGGGGGCCATAGACCATATACGAGTGGCCCGTGACCCAGCCCACGTCGGCGGTGCACCAGAAGACCTCGCCGGGGCGATAGTCGAAGACGATCTCGTGCGTCCAGGCGGCCCAGAACAGATAGCCGCCCGTGGTGTGCAGCACGCCCTTGGGCTTACCCGTCGAGCCGGAGGTGTAGAGGATGAACAGCGGATCCTCGGCGTTCATCGGCTCTGGCGGGCAGTCGGCATCGACCTTGGCGGCCTCCTGCCCATAGTCGAAGTCGCGACCCTCGATCATCGGCACGTCGGCGCCGGTGCGGCGGATGACCAGGACGGTGTCGACCTTCACCTTCGTCAGGGCCTCGTCGACATTGGCCTTCAGCGGAATGTGCTTGCCGCCGCGCAGACCCTCATCGGCGGTGATGACCAGGTTGGAGCCGCAGTCCTCGATCCGGCCGCACAGGCTGTCGGGCGAGAAGCCGCCGAAGACGACCGAATGCACCGCGCCGATCCGCGCACAGGCCAGCATGGCATAGGCGGCCTCGGGGATCATGGGCAGATACAGGGTGATCCGGTCGCCCTTTTTGGCCCCATGCGTCTTCAGCACATTGGCCATGCGGCACACCTCGGCGTGCAGTTCGCCGAAGGTGATGTGGCGGCTGTCGGCGGGATCGTCGCCTTCCCAGATGATCGCCGTCTCGTCCTTGCGGTGGGGCAGGTGACGGTCGATGCACTCAGCCGAGACGTTCAGGACGCCGTCCTCGAACCAGCGAATGCGGAAATCTTCCTTGTTGAAGGAGACGTCCTTGATCCGGGTCGGCGGGGTGATCCAGTCCAGACGCTTTGCCTGTTCGGCCCAGAAGACGTCAGGCGTTTCGCGCGCGGCGATCCGCGCCGCCTCGTAAGCCTCCCGGTCCATGTGCGCCTTTTCGGCCCAGTCGGCGGGGACGGGATAGAGGGCGGGATCAGGCACGCGAGACGTCTCCGGCATCAAAATCAGAATCCGTATTTGGCGAACAGGATCAGTCGGGTCATGTCGCCGCTGGCGCCGGTTTCGATCTCGCGGTCTGCGAACATCAGCTCGGCCCCGACATCAAACGCCGTAACCGGCGACCAGATCAAGTTGGCGTGGAAGCTCTGGGCCGAACGGTTGGCGGCCAGGCCCGTGAAGGCCAGGTCGTTGTCCACCTTCTGCGCCGACCAGATCAGGCTGGAACGCCAGCCGGGCGCCCAGACGTGGCGATAGGCGGCGAAGCCGGCGACGACGCCGATCGCATCCAGATCGCCCGCGCCGTTCAGCACGGCGTCGTTGGAGAAGTTCAGACCGACATAGCGGCCGATGCCCTCGCCGCCCGTCACCATCAGGCGCAGATCGTCCTTGGCGCCGACCTTTATCTTGGTCGAGGCCGACAGGCCCCAGCCGGTCGCGGTGGAATCGATGTTGCTGGCCGGGCTCTGGTATTTCAGCTGACGCAGCAGGCCGGCGAACTGGAAGTCGCCCCAGGGCTTGGACACCGCATAGCGGGCGGTGAAGTCCGGCAGGCTGTTGTCGTCGGCAACGATGCGCGCGCCGCCGCCGAATGGGGTCACCGTCGTCTCGGGGTTCTCGACCGAGACCGAGAAGGGACCGCGGGTATAGCGGACCTGGACCTGACGGGCGAAGACGGTGCCTTCCGCCGCGCCGATGAAGTCGGCGGATTCGGGCAGGACGGCGGTGTTCTGGAAGTTGGTCCACTCCTGGCCGATCAGCCAGCTGTCGATGGTGATGAAGGCGCGACGCAGGGCCGGGTTGGCCGGGCTGGTTGTGCGCTGGTCGCCGGCGCCGGGCAGGGTCTGGAAGTCCATCTCCATCCGGGTGCCGATCTTGTGGCCGCCGACCATGCCGTCGGTGGTCAGCCAGAACCGAGTCTGGCGGGCGTTGAAGTCGGTCGCCGTATCCTCATCCGCGCCGCCGATGGGGATGGAGCCGGGAATGTGGAATTCACGCAGCGCGTCGCCGTTGACCGGATCGCCCCCGGAATAGCGGCTGGCGTAAGCGTCGACCTTGACGAAGCCGCCGAACTTGACCGTGTGGTCGCCGATGCGGAAGCCCTCGCCGGGCGCCGCCGGCGCCGACGTCTGCTGGACCGGGGCGGGCGCGGCGGGGCGGGTCTCCAGGCGGATGATGTCCTCCTGTTGCGCCGCCTGCTGGGTTCGCGCGGCGACGACCTCGGACTTCAGGGCGTTCAACTGGGCTTCGAGCTGGGCGATGCGCGCCTCGAGCGCGGCCTGGTCCTGGGCCGAGGCCAGGCTGGGCGTCGCCATCAGCGCAACGGCGGCGGCTCCCGCCATCAGGCTTTTCGTGATCATGATGAACCTCCCGCGCCCGTCTCGCGCGGGCGTCCGTTTGACGACCTTTCCGCCTCCGGCCTCGGGGAGCCATTGGCCATTGGTCTAATTTCGACCAAAGTCGAACCGCGCCATGATGGCGACGACGCGGCCGGTCAGACGCCGCGCACGGAAGGAAGCCCATGGATCGCATCCTCGTCGCCGACGACCATCCCCTGTTTCGCGCCGCCCTGCGCTCGGCCGTCGACAAGGCGGCGCCGGGCGCGGAGGTGGTGGAATGCGCCAGCCTGGCCGAGGCCCGGGCCGCGATGGTCGCGGGACCCGTCGATCTGTTGCTGCTGGATCTGAAGCTGTCGGACAGCGAGGGCATGGCGGGATTGGCCGCCGTGCGGGCCGAACAGCCGACCGTGCCGGTGGCGGTGGTCTCGGCCAGCGAGGACGCGCCGGTGGTGCGCCATGCCCTGGGTCTGGGCGCCGCCGGCTTCATTCCCAAGTCTTCGTCCCTGCCGCAGATGGTCGAGGCCATCGCCGCCATTCTGGCCGGCGACAGCTGGGCGCCGGATGTGCCCGAGGCCGACGACGATCTGGCCGGCCGCGTGGCCAGTCTGACGCCGTCGCAGCTGCGCATCCTGGAAGGGCTGAAGGCCGGCCGGCTCAACAAGCAGATCGCCTTCGATCTGGGTGTGTCCGAAGCCACCATCAAGGCGCATCTGACCAGCGTGTTCCGCAAGTTGGGCGTTCAGAACCGAACCCAGGCGGTGATCCTGGCCAAGTCGCTGGACCCGGCTTAACTAGACAGGAAGGCTTTCAGCGCCGCCGGCTTGATCGGCTTGGGCAGAAGGACGGCGCCGGCCGCCGTCGCCTGTTCGTTCAGCCCGTCGCGGGTGTCGGCGGTGACCAGGGCGATGCGGCGCACGCCCTGGGGCCTCAGCCAGTCGATGACGGCGAAGCCTTCCGGCCCATCGCCCAGATGCAGATCGACCACGGCGGCGTCGAACGGCCCTTGCGCCGTCTTGGCCGCCTCGACGCTGGCGACCAGCGTCGGCCGCGCGCCCCAGCGGGTGAGCAGGGCGTTCAGCGCGTCCAGAATCACCGGCTCATTGTCCACGCACAGCACGCGCATGCCGGCCAGGGAATCATCACCGCCAAACGCCGTGGGCTGGCGCTGCAGCGGCGGCGGCTGGGCGGGCGTGGGCACACGCGGCAAAGTGATGGAGAACATGCTGCCGCGGCCGGGCTGGCTGCGTGCGTTCAGGCCGTGATCGAGCAGGCGCGAGATGCGCTGGCAGATCGACAAGCCCAGGCCCAGGCCCTGCTCGCCCCAGTCAAAGGGCTGCTGGTAGCGATGGAACTCGTTGAAGATCTGCTGCATGTGGTGCTCGGGAATACCGGGGCCGGTATCCCATACCTGCAGCTCCACCTGCTCACCGCGCACGCGCAAGGCCAGCACGATGCGTCCGTTGCGGGTGTAGCGCAGTGCATTGGCCATGAAGTTCTGCAGTACGCGCCGCAGCAGCCGACGATCACTGCGTACCCAGGCGCTGCGTGCGAACACATGCAGACGCAGGCCACGGCCGGCCGCTACCGGGGTGTACTGCGCGGCCAGTTCACGTACCAGCACGCTGGCGTCGAAATCGGTGATGGTCGGGCGCAGGCCGCCGGCATCCAGCCGCGACACATCCAGCAGGCCGTCCAGCAGCTCTTCGGCCGCACGCAACGAGGCATCGACGCGCTCGGCCAGATGCCGCTGCTCGTCGGTCTCCGGCAGGCTGTCGCGCAACGCCGATGCAAACAGGCGTGCCGCGTTCAACGGCTGCAGCACGTCGTGGCTGATCGCGGCCAGGAAGCGCGTCTTCGATTGCTGCGCCGCTTCGGCAGCCTGCGAGCGCTCGGTGACACGCTGCTCCAGCGTTTCGTTGGCTTCC
>NZ_DLTK01000106.1:5247-5868 GCF_002500885.1 Brevundimonas sp. UBA7838 | reverse complement strand
GTTGCGGCGGCGTCGGCTCGGGCGTCGGCGGCACGGGATCGGGCTGCTGCACCGGGGCGGTCGCCGCGTCGTCGGGCGAGGGTTCGGGCTGCGGATTGTCCGCCGGCGCCGCCTGGATCACCTCCTCCGACACGATGGTCACCGGCACCGAGGCGACCAGCGGCGTCTCGTCCTCGTCCATCTTTGGCGACACCATCAAGAAGGCGAGCGCGACTGCCCCGGCGTGCAGGGCGAGCGATCCGAGGATGGCGGGGCTCGGCCGACGCAAAGGATTCAGGCCTCCGGCGCCGTGTCGGTGATCAGGTTCAGCTTGGTGAAGCCCGAGGCGCTCAATCGCGCCATCACCCGCGCCACCGCCTGATAGGGGGCGCGCCCGTCGGCCCGCACAAACACCGGCCGCTCGGCCGCCTTGTTGGCGCCGCCCGCCTCGGTCAACAGGCGCGTGGACAGGGCGTCGAACGCCGTCTCGCTGTCGCCGACGAAGATCGCGCCCTGCTGGTCGATGCTGACCGACAGGGGTTCGGACTTGATCTCAACCGCGCTGGCCTCGGTCTTGGGCAGTTCGACCGGCACGCCCACCGTCAGCAGCGGCGCCGAGATCATGAAGATGATCAGCAGCAC
>NZ_DLTK01000106.1:0-5084 GCF_002500885.1 Brevundimonas sp. UBA7838 | reverse complement strand
CACCAGCATCACGTCCACCAGGGGCGTGACGTTGATCTCGGTCAGAGGCCCTTTACGCCCCCTGCGCCCTCGACGCCCGCCGCCGCTCGCACCACCGCCCATGGCCATGGCTCAGACGCCCCGCTTCAGGCTGAGGTCGCTGGACGGCGGGGGCGGAGGCGGCGGGGCCGACGGGCTGCCCAGGCGGCGCGCCACGGCGGCCTGCAGATCGTCGGCGAAGGCCTCCAGCCGGCCGACGAACTTGCCCGCGTCGATCGAGAATTTGTTGTAGGCGATATAGGCCGGGATGGCCGCCGCCAGGCCGATGGCCGTGGCGAACAAGGCTTCGGCAATAGCCGGCGCCACCGTCGTCAGATTGGTGTTGCCCGCCGCCGCGATCCGCCCGAACGCATTCATGATGCCCCACACGGTGCCGAACAGGCCGATGAAGGGCGAGGCCGTGGCCACCACCGACAGCACGCCCAGGCCATTCTCGATCTGCTGGCCCTCGCGCGAGATCAGGCTGTTCATCGCCTTGTCGATCCGCACCAGCAGCAGGTCGCCCTGATGCTCGTTCAAAGCCCCGCGCTGACGCGCCTCGCGCCAGTCCGACAGGGCGATCACCAGCATGCGCGGCAGGGCGTGGTCCGGCTCGGGTCCGGCCTGGGACGCCACCTCTTCCAGCGACCGGCCGGACTGAACCGACTTTTCGAACTCGTCGGCGCGCTTGTTCAGCGCCGTGAACCGAACCGCCTTGTCGATGATGATGGTCCACGACCAGATCGAGGCCGCCGCCAGCCCGATCATCACGCTCTTGACCACCCAGTCGGCGGTCATGAACAGCTCGACCGGGTTCATCATCGCGGCGTCGACAGGCGTGGTCATTCAGGCGCTCCGGGCGGAATCGAGATCGTCACGTTCCCTCTTCGACCGAGCGGACGTGACCATTGTGTGGCGTCCGGCCCGTTTAGCCCCGAGCCGTCCGCCCGTCATCTGACAGGCGCGTCATAAGGGTTAACAGCAGGTTACTCGGACGCCGTCCGCCGCGCGTTCGGATCGACCGCGACAGAGACCGGGGCGCCGACGCTGATGATGACGCCCTCGTGGCCTTCCTTGGCGATGGAATAGGTGGCGGCGTCCTTCAGCAGTTGCTCCTCGCACTGGCGATCGCCCGCCCGGCCCAGTTCGGCGCAGCCGCGCTTGGCCGCGTCGGCCCAGCCCAGGACGCGGCGCGTCGCCGCCTCGGCCCGCTTGATCGCCGCCTCGTCTTCTGCAGCGGCCTGCGCGATCAGGGCCTGGCGCGCGCCCTGCTGGTATTGCAGCTCGGCCTGGCCCGCCATCTTGCGTTCCCAGACCTTGTAATAGGGACAGCCCACCAGCCCGCCGCCGATCAGCAGCACGAACAGCAGGATCGTGACGATCACCGCGCTGGCGGACATCTTGTAGGTTTCTGCGGCCATGACGTTTTCCCCCTCGTTGGCGCGATCCTAGTCGGCGGCCCCGCTGGCCGCCAGCCACGGCGTGACCTTCTCGACCAGACCCTTCGACGGCCGTCGCGGCCGCCCGTCCAGATGGATGCACACCGCCGTCACCTCGGCCCGGCACAACACCTCGCCGGCTCGCTCCACGCTCTGGCGGATGATCAGCCGCACGCCCTTCACCTGCTCGTAGACGGTGCGCACCACCAGGGCGTCGTCGATCCGCGCCGGTTTCAGATATTTGATGTTCAACTCCGACACCACGAAGGCCAGCGGCTCGGCCTCCACCAGAAGGTCGGCGTGCCCCACCCCGATGGCGCGCAGGAAATCGGACCGCCCCCGCTCGAAATAGCGCACATAGTTGGCATGATAGACCAGGCCGGTGAAATCGGTGTCCTCGTAATAGACGCGCACCGGCAACAGGTGATCGCGCCCCTCGAAGCGGCCGGCGGTGGGTTGGTCGGAGATTGCGGTCACTGAAACCTCGTGCGTCGTGCAGTCGCCATAGCCAGTCCGATCGCGACAAGCCATCCGATCACGGGCGAAGCGCCATATCCCACCACCGGCGCCGGATAGGCGCCCAGCAGATTGGCCGCCGACAGACCGATCCAGAATCCGGCCATGGCCAGTCCGACGGCGGCTCCGATACCGCGCGCCCGCCAGCCCATCCACAGCAACGGGGCCGACAGCACGACCAACGCCAAGCCCGCCGCCACGCCGAGGATCGGCGACATGACCCAAACCGTCGGCACGACACCCTCGACATAGGGAACGCGCGGCAGCGCCTCCGAACGCGTCAGGCTCCAGAGCGCCAAAATCCAGGACAGGGCCGCCAGCGGCGCTAGCGTCTTCCACGAGCCTCTCGCCGCCGTCAGCAACCCGGTCGTTCCCACCGCGAAGGCCAGGCTGGCGGCCCCGTCGAAGCCGAGACCGAACGTCAGGATCGTCAGGGCCGCGACGCCTGCCGTCCACACATCGTCTGCATCCTGCGCCACGAGCCAGAGCAGCGAGGCGCCCAGCAGCGAAGCGGGATGGATCAGAACCGGCCCCAGCGCCAGCCAGCGATGCGCGCCTTGCATCTCCACGCCCATCGTCAGCATCAGGACGGCGACGACCAGGATCGCCGCCGCCGAGATCAACCTCGGGCCCCGGCCCGGCCGCGCCATCCGCGGCGCCGCCCAAAGCGCCACCGCCCCGATCAGAAACGCCGCGCCCTGGACCGCGACCGACGCCGTCCCTGCCCCGGCCGCCCGGATCGCCAGCAGGCTGATCGCCGCCGTCGCCGTGATCTGTGCGATCAGGGCGAGTGTTGGCCCATTCAACCGACGACGGATCACGGCCGGCGGTTCGGCGCGGCCATGAAGCCGGGGCAGTAGCTTTGGCGCATTTCGCGGAACTCGGTCGGCAGGGGGTCGTCGCTGAACAGGATGCGGTTGGGGATGGAAACGAAGCCCACCGCCGGCCCGCCCGCGACGCGTCCGACATAGCCGCACACCGATCGCCTTTCGCCGTTCTCGGCGTAGCGCAGCTCGGCGCCGCGCCCCGCCTGGGTGCGGATCTGGCGCATCACCCGCGCGTCGGCCGGCTCGGGCGACGAGGTGTTCGCCGGCTGCATCAGCACCCAGACGCCGACCGCGCACAGGGCGAGAACCAGCGCCGCCGCGATTATCAGGCGCTGCTGAAGCGGGCTGCGATGGCGCATCACCCTCATGCGGCGGGCGCATCCAGGGTGAAGTCCAGCGGCGTGTCGGCGGCGGGCAGGCAGGTCCGATCCACCGGCTTGGACGGATCACGCAGGAAGTCACGCGCCATCTTGCGCGTGCAGGGGCTGGCGTTGATGACGCCGTGGGTCGCGTTGGTCACGATCACCACCTGGCTGTTCGAATAGCCCTTGGCGGCCGCCTCGGTCAGCGGCGGCGGGCAGCCCGGATCGATCTCGGCGGCGACGAACAGGGTCGGGATGTCGGTCTGGACCGGCAGGTTCTCAATCGGCAGCGCCGGCCGTTCGCCCACCGCCGCGCAGACGTCGAACAGCCGCGACAGCGACGGGACCAGCACCTCGGCGACCGGATCACCGGCCGCCCCGGCCGCCAGCCACGCCTTGGATTCGAACGGCAGTTCTTCCTTGCACAGATGGGCCATGTGCTGACCCTCGAAATAATAGGTGCGGTCCTCGGCGATCTCCGCGACCGGCGTCAGGTCGCCGGCGATGATCTTGTCCAGATCGACCGGCAGGCTGCGCACGCCCGTCGCGCTATAGGTCGTGTCCATCAAGAACGCCGACAGGTCGTCGACGGTGAAGGTGCGCCCATCCTTGCCTGTCACCGGACCGGCCAGCCATTTGCGCGCCTCGACCTCGAACCGCGCCTGAAGGTCCGGATGCTGCGCCGCGCAGGCCGCCTGGGCCGCGCATTTGGCCAGGATGATCTTCACCGCCGCCGAGACCTGTTCGGGCGTGCCGACGGTCCAGTTGCCCTCGGGCGGCCAGGGGCTGTCCATCACGGCGGCGCGCACGATCTGGGGCTGGTGCGTGATGACCGCCGCCTCGATGCGCGGCCCGTACGATCCGCCCCACAGGTCGATCTTGGCCAGACCCAGGGCCTGGGCCATGTCCTTCACATCGTCGGCGATGGCGGCGGCGTTGTACTGGTTCAGGTCGATCCCTTGCGCCTGATACCCCTTCAGACAGGCGATCAGCCCGTCGCGGTCCTTGTCGGACGGCGGCCCCGCATCGGTCAGTTCGACGCCCGGACAGTCCATCGACGGAGTGCTCGCCCCGCCGCCGCGCTGGTCGAACAGGATCACGTCCTGATCCACCGCAAAGGCTTCCGGATTGCGACGCAGCGCCGCCAGCATCCGCCCCGCCCCCGGCGTCAGGGCTCCGCCCGGCCCGCCGTGGAACATCACCATCGGCGGCAGCGCCTGGCCCGAGGCGTCCTTGTAGGGCGCGCTGGCCTTGAAGATGACGACGGCGATGTCGATGCGCCGATCGCTGACCGAGCCGTCGCGCGCCTCGTCCACCCTCAGGGTCCCGCACCGCACCTCGCGCAGGCCCGTCGGCCAATCACTGGGACAGGCCTTGTCGGTGAAGACGGGGGCCGCCGCTCGCGCAGGCGGCGCCAGACTGGTCAGGCCGGCCGCAAACGCCATCACGGCCAGGGTGCGCAGGATCATGGGACGACGGCTCCGGTTCGCCCCCAGCAAACCCCCGCCCGCCCCGCTTGGCAACGCCTATTCGAACAGGTCGCCCGGCACGGGGCCGGCGGCCGGTTGCGCCGGCGCGCTGAGGCCCAGATGTGCATAGGCCTTGGCGCAGGCCATGCGGCCGCGCGGGGTGCGCATGATGAAGCCCTGTTGCAGCAGATAGGGTTCGATCACGTCCTCGACCGCATCGCGCGCCTCGGCGATGGCGGCCGCCAAGGTGTCCATCCCGACCGGCCCGCCGCCATAGTTCTCGATCAACGCCTTCAGGAAGCGCCGGTCCAGGCTGTCCAGCCCGGCCTCGTCCACCTCCAGCCGCGCCAGCGCCCGCGCCGCCACCAGTTTCGAGATCGTCTCGGCCCCTTCGGCCGAGGCGAAATCCCGCACCCGGCGCAGCAGACGCCCGGCGATGCGCGGCGTGCCCCA
>NZ_DLTK01000059.1:0-16135 GCF_002500885.1 Brevundimonas sp. UBA7838 | reverse complement strand
CTTCCGCCCGACCGCCCATCGCTCGCGCGCCCTCGATCAGGCCCCAGTTGGTGCCCCCTGCCCCGGCGACGTCCAACGCAGCGACGCCCATATCAGCCAAACGGCGCGCCACCGCGCCCGACAGGCCGGCGCCCGTCTCCTTGACGATCAGACGGCCCGGGAAGGCCGCCGCAACCTGTTCGATGCCTCGCGCCACGCCGCGCCAGTCGCGATCGCCCTCGGGCTGAACGCCTTCCTGCAATGGGTTGAGATGCAGGATCAGGGCGTCGGCGCCGATCATCTCCATGGCCCGCCGCGCCTCGTCGACGCCATAGCCTAGGGCGAACTGCACGGCGCCCAGATTGGCCAGGATCATCGCATCCGGAGCCCGGCGTCGCAGATCCAGCCCCAGACCCAAACCGCCGTCCGTCTCCAGCGCCACACGCTGCGAGCCGACCGCCAGCACCACGCCCAAAGCCTGGGCGGCCTCGGCCAGACGCGCATTGATCGCCTCGGCCCGCGAGGGCCCGCCGGTCATCGAACTGATCAGGAACGGCAAGGCGACCGGTCGCCCCAGAAAGCGCGTCGCCAGATCGATGGCGTCGTGATCGATATCCGGCAGGGCGTCGTGAACAAAACGGATGGCGTCCAGACCCGATGTCGTCTGGCTGACGCCTCGCCCGGCCCGCACGTGGTCGATGTGTTCGTCCTTGCGCCGGATCAAGGCATCGGCGTCGGTGGACATCGCAAACGGCTCCTGGCGGGTTGCATCCGACGCGGTCGTGATGCCGTATGGCATCATAAGGGTTCGGCGCGTGGTCGCAACGCGACGTCGGCGACTATGGGAGATCTGTATGGCCATCGTCGGCATCCGGCGCCAACCGCCTCTGGCGGGCGCATCCTGCGACCCCGACGATCTGCGTCTGCAGGTTCAGGCGCGCCTGACCGAGGTCGCCCCGGCGCACGGCGGCCTGCTGTCAACGGCGGCCCGCGAGGCCTTGCTGGGACAGGGAAAACGCGTCCGGCCGGTGCTGGCCATGCTGGCGGCGGCGCATGTCGGCGGAGAGCCGGAAGACGCCCTGGACTACGCCTGCGCCCTGGAAATGGTCCATGCCGCGTCGCTGGTTCTGGACGATCTGCCGTGCATGGACGACGCCTCGCTGCGTCGGGGCCAGCCGACCCTTCATCGTCGCCATGGGGAGGACACTGCCGTGCTGGCGGCCGTGGCCCTGCTGAACCAGGCGACGCGTCTGGTGCTGCAGACCCCGGCGCCGGCGGAAACGCGTCTGGCGGCCCTGGACCTTTTGACGCAGGCGATCGGCTTCGAGGGTCTGTCCGAGGGTCAGATGCGCGACCTGCGCGACGACGCGAAGGATCGCGACGAAACCGCCCTGCGCCAGATCAACGATCTGAAAACCGGCGCCCTGTTCGTCGCCACCGTGCGCGGCGGCGGTCTGCTCGGCGGCGGCGATGTACAGGATCTGGCGCGGCTGTCGATTTTCGGCGAGGCGATCGGCTTCGCCTTCCAGCTTTGCGACGATCTGCTGGATGTCTGTTCGACCGTCGATGCGGTCGGCAAGGACGTGGGTCAGGACGACGACACCACCACCTTCGTCGATCTGTGGGGTGAATGCCGGACCCGCGCGGCGGTGCGGCAATCCTTGGCCAAGGCCGTCGAGGCGGTCGGCCATGACAGCCCCTTGGCCCTCTATGTCCTGGACCTTTTCCAGCAGGCCGAACTTGGGGTCTGACGTCGCGCCGGCCCTGTCGCTGAGCGGGATCGATGCGGGCTATGACGGCCGATCCGTGCTGAGCGACTTCAGCCTCAGCATCGCTGCGGGCGAGGTCTACGCCCTGCTCGGGGCGAATGGTGCGGGCAAGTCCACGGTGGCGCGTGTCGCTTCGGGTCTGCTGCCCGCGCGGCGCGGGCGTGTCGTCCTGGGCGAAAGCGGCGGGCCACGCGGACGCATCGGGCTAGCGCCGCAGGACAGCGCCCTGTTTCCGGCCCTGTCGCCGCGCGAGAACGTCGATGTGACGGCGCGGCTATGCGGCGTGCCCAAGCGTGATCGCGGCGCCGCCGTGAACCGCGCGCTCGACCTGACCGGCTGCGGCCCGCGCGCGGACCAGCCGGTGCGCACATTGTCCGGCGGCTGGAAGCGGCGCGCCAACCTCAGCGCCGCCTTGGTCGGACAACCGCGTCTGCTGATCGCCGACGAGCCGACGGAAGGGGTGGATGCGACAACCCGCAGCGTCCTGTCCACGGCCCTGCGCGAAACCGCAAAGGCGGGCGCCGGCTGTCTGCTGATCAGCCATGACGCCATCTTCGTCGCCGATGCGGCCGACCGGATCGGCGTCCTGGCGCAGGGGCGTCTGCTGGCCGAAGGCGCGCCGAACGCGCTGCTTCATCGCGCCTTCGGCTCAGCCCGGCTGCTCAGCATTCGCCTGACCCGACCCGCGTCGGACCCCGCCGCCCAATGGTTCGCCCAGGCGGGGCTGACCGCGTCCGAGGACGGGCTGGAGTGGCGGCGGCTCTGCGATGACGCGTTGGCCATCGCCCAGATGCTTGCCGCCGTCGTCGATGGGGAGGATGGCGAGGTCGCCGTGCGCCGCCCCGGCCTGGACGATCTGGTCGCACAGCTGTCGCAGGCTCCGTCATGATGGCGGTGGCGGGCGCCTGGGCGAGAGGGTTTTGGCGCGACCGCGCGGGGGTGATCCTGACCCTGCTGTTGCCGCCCCTGGTCTATCTGCTGTTTGCGGCGATCTTCGGCGCGGGCTCGCGCGGCGACATCGACACGACCGTGGTTCTGCACGACGCGTCGCGCACGCCCGCGACGGCGGCGATCCGCGAGGCGGTGTCGACGGACATGGGCGCGCGTCTTCGCATCATCGATGATCGCGAGGCCTTCGATCGCGCCGTCATCGACGGTCGCGCCGACGCGGGCATACTGATCCGTCCCTCGCCGCAGGGACCGCCAAAGCTGGTGATCGTTTCCGCCGCCGGCCGGGACGTGGCGGCGTCGGCGCTTCAGGCGCGGCTGGAGCCGATGGCCGCCGCCCTGTCGGGTCAGGTCGCACGACCCGCGTCGCGCGTTCAGACCCTCCAGATCGGTCCCCAGGGTGATGTGCAGGCGACCTATTATGCGGGCGCGGTCAGCGTCATGTTCGTCTTCTTCGCCGCCATGCACGGGGCCATGGGCGGGCTGGACGAGCGGCGGTCCGGCCTCCAATCACGCCTGGCCCTGGCCCGCGGCGGCCTTGCGCCCATCCTTGGCGGGCGGGCCGTCTGGCTGACGGCGGTGGGCGTGATGCAGTCGGTGGCTGTGTTCGTCGCCGCCTGGGTCAAGCTGCCCGCCCTGGAGCTCTGGCAGATGGCGGCGGCTGCGATGACCGCCTTGGCGGTTGGTTTCTGCGCCGCAGGGCTGGCCCTGGCCCTGACGGCGGCTTGTCGATCGCGCGAACAGGCCCAGCCGCTCACGACCTTCGTGGTCTTGCTTCTGGCTGCTTTGGGCGGATCGATGGCGCCGCGCTTTTTGATGCCGGAGGCCTTCCGTGACCTCGGCTGGATCACGCCCCACGCCTGGACGATCGAGGCCTATCAGGCCGTGATCTGGCGCGGCGAATTCACGTCGACCGTCATCGCCGCCTGGGCGGTCATGGCCGGCCTGGGCGCAGGCGGCCTTGCGATCGCCCTGATGTTGGAGAGGCGGCGCGCCGCCCGCTGATCGTCAGACGTGGGTCCACAACGCCGGGCGCGGCGGCGGCTCGCGCCAGGCGTCCAGCGTCTTGCACCACAGGGCGATCAGACCACCCCGCCCCAGCAGCATCAGCTTGCCCGCCTTGTCGACGGACGTCCGCCCGTCCCAGGCGCTCACCCCGGCGCGCGACACATGGCGGCCGATCGAACGATAGACGCCGCGCGCCGTGGCGATGGCCCAGGCCGAGCGCGGGTTCAGATCGCGCAAACCCCAGCGCGCCGAGGCGTAGAAGGGCTCGGCCGCCGCCACCAGACGCTGCGCCGTCCGGGCAACGGCGGCGCGGTGCTGGGGCTGATCGACCTGATCGCGCGGCACGCCCGCCTCATCCAGCCAGGCGCCGGGCAGATAGACGCGTCCGCCCTTCGCATCCTCGACCACGTCGCGGGCGATGTTCGTCAGTTGAAACGCCAACCCCAGGTCCTGGGCGCGTCGCAAGGTCGGCGCATCGTCCACCCCCATGATCCGCGCCATCATCACACCGACGACGCCGGCGACGTGATAGGCGTAGTCCAGCGTGTCCTCCAGCGTATCGTAACGCCGGCCAACCACGTCCATCTCGAACCCCTGCAATAGATCCATCGCCTCGTCAGCAGGAATGCCATGACGCATGGCCACGCGCTGGAAGGCGGTGAAGACCGGGTCCGTCTGCGGCTCACCGGCCAGGGCGGCGGCGGTGCGCAAACGCAGTTCGTCCAGCTTCTCGCCGGCCAGCACCGGATCGATGCCGACGGCGCCGTGGCCCAGCACCTGGCCGTCAATCTCGTCGTCGCAGTGCCGGCACCAGGCATACAGCATCCAGGCGTCGTCCCTGATCGCCGCCGGGAACAGGCGCGCGGCTGCTGCGAAGCTCTTTGATCCCTGCTCCATCGACTGGCGGCTGTGATCCAGGACGGCGTCGGTCATGCCGGCTGCCTCGCGTCCTCGATCATCAGGGTGGCGGTGGCCTTGGCCGATCCGACCACGCCCGGCACGCCCGCGCCGGGATGGGTGCCGGCGCCCACGAAATAGAGGTTGGGGATCTGGTCGTCGCGGTTATGCACCCGGAACCAGGCGCTCTGGGTCAGGATAGGCTCCAGCGAGAAGGCCGAGCCCTGGTGGGCGTTCAGTTGGTCGCGGAAATCGACCGGCGTGAAGATGCGGCAGGTATCCAGGTCCGCCGTCAAGCCGGGGATGTAACGTTCTTCCAGATAGGCCAGGATCCGGTCGCGATAGCGCGGCCCCTCGACCTCCCAGTCGATGTCGGCCGAGGCCAGGTGCGGCACGGGCGCCAGCACATAGAAGGCGTCGCAGCCTTCCGGCGCCAGTGACGGATCGGTCCGCGTCGGCGCATGCAGATACAGCGAGAAGTCGTCGGGCAGATCCGGCCCTTTGAAGATCTCGGCGATCAGCTCGCGATAGCGCGGCCCGAACAGCACCGTGTGGTGGCGCACCTCCGGATGAACGCGCTTCAGGCCGAAATAGATGACGAACAGCGACATGGAGTGACGCCGCGACGCCAGCTTGGCGCCCTCCTTCTGACCGCGCGGTTCCTGACCCAACAGGCGCTGATAGGTGTGAACCACGTCGGCGTTGGAGGCCACCATGTCGAAGGCCAGCGTCTCGCCGTTCACCACCACGCCGGTCGCGCGACCGTTCGCAATGGTAATGCGCTCGACCGGACTGTTCAGCCGAACCTCACCGCCCAGATCCTTGAGCAGACGCACCATGGCCTGGATCAGGGCGCCGGTGCCGCCACGCGGGAACCACACGCCCCAGCGCCGCTCCAGCGCATGGATCAGCGCATAGATCGACGAGGTCGCGAACGGATTGCCGCCGACCAGCAGGGAGTGGAAGCTGAACGCCTGACGCAGGTGCTCGTCCTGAATATAGCTGGCGACCTTGTCATAGACCGACCGCCAGGCCTGAAGCCGCATCAACTCCGGCGCCGCCTTGACCATGCTGGCGAAATCCAGGAACGGCACGGCCCCCAGCTTCAGATAGCCTTCCTTCAGCAGGTCCTTCGAATAGGCCAGGAACTTGCGATAGCCTTCCTTGTCGGCCGGATTGCGCGCCACGATCTGGCGGTCCAGCTCGTCCTGATCGTTGACGTAGTCAAAGACGTCGCCGTCTTCCCAGCACAGCCGATAAAAGGGCGCGACCGGCAGCAGTTCGACATAGTCCGACAGCTTGCGCCCGCTGGCCTCGAACAGTTCCTCCAGCGCCGACGGGTCGGTGATGACGGTGGGACCGGCGTCGAAGGTGTAGCCCTTGTCCTTGTAGACGTAAGCCCGGCCGCCCTCCAGATCGCGGGCCTCGAACACCGTGGTCTGAATGCCCGCCGACTGCAGCCGTATGGCCAGCGACAAGCCTCCGAAGCCCGATCCGATTACTGCAGCCCGCATCACGCACGTCCTCTTTCGACCATACAGGTCAGTGCGGCGCCGATCGGCACCGGGGGTTTTCCGCTCAGGATCCGCGCCTTGTCAGCGAGGGTGGATTCAGCGGCGTAGAAGCGTTCGACCAAAGGCTGGGGCAGACGATAGAACCGCTCCAGCACCTTGTATCGCTCATCGGGCCGCGCCGCACGGAATAGCATCCGGTTCAGCAACCGATAAAAGCCTCGTCTGGCCCATACGTCATGCGCGTGGCGGCGGATGTCTTGGGCGATCGTCGCCGGCTCGAAATCCCGCGCCAACCGGTCGGCCAGGCGCACCGCGTCCGGCAGGGAATAGCCGGTGGTCGGGTGAAATAGCCCAGCGCGCAGGCCGCTGAGCGCCGTCGGCCCCATCCGCGACAAATGCGCGCCGATGTCCCCATCGAGCGCCACGGGCAGGACGCCGTCCTCTTCGCGCAAGACCGTCTCGATCTCCCAGCCCTGCGCGTCGGCGTAATCCAGTACCCCCTGTCGGAACGCCGCGCGATCCAGCGCATCACCGTCAGTGTAGCGCGTATCCTCGATCAGCAGCGTGCGATCATCGAACGGCAGGGTGTAGAGAAACCGGTAGCCCCCGGCCTGATCGACGCAGGCGTCCATGACGATGGGTGTGGTCAGACCATGCGGCGCCGCCAGCCGCACCTCCAGCCCGACGAACTTCTGAAACCCCAGCGCCAGATCCGGCGTCGCGGTCGGCCCGCGCCCATCGATCACCGCCTTGGCGCTCAGACGCCGTCCATCAGCCAGCACCGCTTCGGTCGGCGACACCGAGGCGACTGGCGCGCCCAGCATGATCCGTCCGGGCAAGGCCGCCTCGACCACCGCCGCGAACCGTTCGGCCGTGACGCTGCAATAGGGCGTCGACAGCGCGCGTTCGAACTGGGGAAAACGGACGCTGTATAGCGGCCACCGATGCACCACCAAGGGCGCGATCCAGTCGCGCTGAGCCTGCGTCAGGTCGCTGTCGAAGAAGGACCAGGTATGGACCCCGCCCAAGGTCTGCGCCGCCTCTACGACTCGCACATCCAGATCAGGACGGACCTGTGACAGCCGCAGCGCCAGCAGGCCATTGGCCAGGCCGCCGCCGACCAGCAGAAGGTCCGGCGCGGAAGTGTCAAAGGCGTCGACCTGCATTCCAGACAGGTGGCACGCGCGGACGCATGCGGCAAGCGAACAGGATGCTTACCGGGCCGCGATGCGCTAAGTGTCGCGCCATGTCCGCCGTCACGCAAATGTCACGGGTCGTCCCGAACCAGGCCCTGATCGGCCTGACGCTGGCTGGCCTGATCGCGGCGGCCTGGCTGAGCCTGCATATCTATGGCGTCTATTTTCATCGCTGGACGATCTGGAGCGTCCTGACCGTTCCGCTGATCGTCGCCATCCAGACCTGGCTGTCCGTCGGCCTGTTCATCGTCGCCCACGACGCCATGCACGGCTCGCTGGCCCCGGGACGCCCACGGCTGAACACCGCGATCGGCAGCCTGGCGCTGGCCCTCTACGCCGGTTTTCGGTTCGCGCCGTTGAAGACCGCACACCACGCCCATCACGCGGCGCCCGGCACGGCGGACGATCCTGACTTTCATGCCGACGCCCCACGTGCCTTCCTGCCTTGGTTCTACGGCTTCTTCCGCACCTATTTCGGCTGGCGAGAACTGGCCGTTCTGACGCTGCT
Organism: Brevundimonas sp. UBA7838; assembly: GCF_002500885.1. NCBI lineage: Bacteria > Pseudomonadati > Pseudomonadota > Alphaproteobacteria > Caulobacterales > Caulobacteraceae > Brevundimonas > Brevundimonas sp. UBA7838. Next base: position 8,316 of record NZ_DLTK01000059.1, on the reverse strand, counting down.
CGTGGCCGTTGCGGTGCTGATCCTCGGCGCCCGCATGCCCAATCTTCTGGTCTTCTGGGCCGCGCCCGCCCTGCTCTCGGCGCTACAGCTTTTCACGTTCGGCACCTGGCTGCCCCACCGGCATACCAACGAAGCCTTTCCCGATCACCACAACGCCCGAACCAGCCCCTTCGGCCCGGTCCTGTCGTTGCTGACCTGCTTCCACTTCGGCCGCCACCACGAACACCACCTGACCCCCTGGAAACCTTGGTGGCGCCTTTTCAGCTAGGCGTCCATGGCGGTCATTTTCAACGACGACATGACGCGCGAAGCCAACTGACCCTTTGCGCGGCGGGTGGCTGCTGTCGGCCCATATTTCTGAGAAGAATGGCGGAGACGGTGCCACACAATCCAGCAAATCTGGGCTTTTAGTCCACGGGACCGTGCCAAGCTGGCACGATTACCCGTGACTTTATTGGACGTTGCGTTGACGCACTATGCGGCATCGCGTTCTTGCTTACCCTTTACCAATCCCTTGAGGTCGTCGGCGATGATGTGGCCGTAGCGGTCAGCGGTGATCTTCACGCTGCTATGCCCGGCGAAGCGGCTGACCAGAGTCAGGCTCTCCTTGTTCCGAAGCATGTCGGTGATCGTCGTGTGACGCAAGGTGTGGAACTTCACATCGTCGATGTTCTGTCCCGCCTTCTTCACGCCCTCGCGAACGCGGCGCCATTTCCAGTCCATCGTCGAGGTATGCCATGGGAACAGGCGTCCATCCGGCGAAAGCATCCGCAGGACCGGAAGCATATCGACGATGGCCTGTGACGCCGGGAGGGTTTTGCCTTTCCCGTTCTTGAGCCGTGCGATCTTGGCGAGGCCGGTGCGAGCCAGTTCCGCCGGGGTGGCTTCACGGAAGCGCGGCCAAGCGATGATCGTGTCGCCGTCCCCATCGACGCTGATCCACTCGTCGCGAAGCATGAGGGCTTCACCTTTGCGGCAAGCGGTGTCGAGAAGGAACCTGACGAAGAACCCGAACCGCTTCCAATCGTGGGCCGGGTTCTCGATCTCATAGTCCCCGATCACCTTGAAGATGGCGGCGACTTCGGCCTTGGTCAGCGTCCTTTCTTGGATGTTGTTGACCTTGATCGTCGGGAACGGAGGCTTGGCGAACAGGATCGGTTTCTTGTCCGGTCCCTGCATCTTCGTCGCCTTGTCGAGGGCGCCCGACAGGACTTCCAGCTTGCGTTTCACCGTCGCCGGTGCCGCCCGTCCGCCTTTGCGTCCGCCCCGAAGGGCCAGTGTCTCGGCGATGTCTTCAAGCCGGAAGGCATGAAGGTCTGACAGCAGGTCTTCGCCGCAAATCTCACGCAGGATTTTGACGGTCGATTTGAGGGTCGCTTGCGAGCGATGGGTTTTCCAGACTGTCTTCTCGCAGTGGTCGAAGAGGTCGTTGATGGTCATGCCCTTGGGCTTACCGTCTTCGTCCTTCTTCACGGCGGGCTTGGCCATCTGCTCGGCCGTGATGCCGAGCGCGATTTGCGGCGCCATCATGATCGCCACGCGCTTATCGCGGCTTTTTGTCGAGACGCGGTGACGCTGCCCGTCCTCGCCCCTGAACTCCACGATGTAGATGCCGTTAGGACGTTGCTTCACGTCCCATGCAGTGTCGATGTTAGCCTGAAACGCCATGATCTCCGTCCTTGGTGGCAGTTGCTATGGTGCGACGGAGTTGGTTTGCGATGGCTTCTCCCTTTTGAGTGAGGCGCACGATCTTGCGCCGTTGGTCGTCTTCGTCGGTTTCGAGTTTGATCCAGCCCAGCCCATCCGGGTCGCGCTTTGTCGGCTCCATGAGCAGTTGATATGACCGGCCGATAGACTGGCCGAAGATCGGCTCGCCGGTCTTGTCTGCGCCCGCGATCTCCTTGAGGTCGCTGACGATGATCGACTTGCCGAGGCTATTGGCTTCGACGATCAGCGCGAAGGCATAGACCTGACGCAGCGAAGTCCGCGCCGGGATTTCAAAAGCGATGGTCTGGAGAGCCTTGGCGAACGCCATGAACTCTCCGCCCCCCTCCTTGAGTCGGCTTGGCGTGGTCAGGTGTATCCCCTCGACGACCTTGCCTTGAAGTTCTTCGGGAGATTTGCGGCGACGGGCCATCGGCGGGCTTCCTTTAACGGGTTTGCCAAACGATTGCCTTGAGTCACCCATCTCCTCAACGGAAAAGAGCGAAAGGATAACGGCCTCCTGTGTGTGAGCTATGGGAGAGCCTGTGTGCCACGACATTTTAGATGTTGTCAACGCAAAGGGTGGCACTTGATGTTTCTTGGAGTTCTGCCGACGTTTAGGGCCGCGCCCATCCAGCTAAATATGGGGTGCGAGAAAGCTTCAAAGACAAACTGGCGCGCCAGATCGCGCTTGAGGACGAGAGCCGTGCGCTCGGCGCAAGCCGATACCGTGCGCGCCGCCCGCTGCCGTGGCGACATGAACCTTCCAGCACGGACGAGGAAGGCGACCTGCCGCCCGGCCGACAGCTATTGCGTCTGGCGATCCAGCCCACGGCCGAAGCTATTCGGTCGTTCTGCGATGTCGTGAACCACGGCGGCGGAACTCGCATTCCAGAGGCCGCCCTGATCCTTTCCAGTGTCGGCGCCGAAGAGGCCGCCTATCTGACCGGCCGCGTGATCCTGTCTGCCGCCGCCGAGGGCAAGAAGCTGACTGCAACGGCCATCGCCGTCGCCGACGCCATCATTGAACATCAGCAGATGGAGAACCTTCGCCGCGCCCGCGCCGATGTGTTCAAGGGCGTCCTCCGCGTTCAGGCCCATGGCGTCCGCTCGCTCAAGATGAAACGGAAGATTCAGAACATCATGAGCGACCACGGTTTCGACCAGCCCTTCCCGCTGGCAATGCGGATTCGCACGGGCGTCAAAGCCATCGAACTGTTCTGCGACGCGACCGGCCTGTTCGCCATCGAGAGCCAAGGCCAGCGCACAAAATACGTTCGGCCCACCGAGGCCGTTCACAAGTGGCTGGAGCAACAACACGCCCGCTGCGAACTGCTTGAGCCGATCAGCCTTCCGATGATCGTGCGCCCCCGCCGTTGGTCGTCGCCGTTCAAGGGCGGCTACATCACGAAGCAGCCGGGCAACCGTCTCGTGAAGCAGGCCAACGCCGCCTATCACGATCAGCTTCGCGACCAGATGATGCCCGGCGTCTATGACGCCGTGAACGCGGTTCAGGAGACCGCTTGGAAAATCAACGCGCCCATCCTCGCGATCATGCGCGAAATCTGGGACGGCGGCGGCGAACTCGGCGACCTCCCGGCTCGCAACAGCGATGTCGCCGCCGCTGTTCAGGCCCGCGTGAACGAGAGCTACGACCCTGCCGCGACTGCATGGAAGGGCAACAAGGTCACGCGCAAGATCACCAAACGCCCGGTCATGACCTTCACCTACTCGGCCACGAAATACGGCTACTGCGATCAAATCCTCCAGACGCTTCGCGAGATCGACGGCGCCGGTCAGCCCTACCTCGACGCCGACAACTATGTGGCGGCTCGCTACATGGCGGCTGAAATCTGGGACGGCGTTCAGGGCACTGTCGTCGCCGCAGCCGAAGCCATGGCTTGGCTGCGAACGGTCGCGTCGATCATGACCAAGGCCGGTGTGCCGATCCGATGGACGGCGCCCACGGGTCTGCCTGTGCTTCAGACCTACAAGAGCCGCAAGGCCGACCTGATCCGCGTCGTCTACAAGGGCCAGCGCATCCGGCTACAGGTCAGGAACGAACTGTCGAAACTCGACAGTAAGCGTCAGGCGAACGGCATCAGTCCGAACCTGATCCACAGCATGGACGCCTCTCACCTCATGGGCGTGGCGAACCGTTGCTACGACCACGACATCCGCTCTCTGGCCGTGGTCCATGACAGCTTCGGCGTCCATGCCGCCCGCGTATCGGACCTCCAAAACATCCTCCGCGACACCTTCGCCGATCTCTACGAGACGAACTGGCTTGAGGTGTTCCGAGAGGAATTCATCGCGCAGCTTCCGCCGGAGTGGGCCGACAAAATTCCGCCGGTCCCGGCCCTTGGCGCCTTCGACATCGAGCAGGTTCGACGCAGCCCCTACTTGTTCGCGTGATCCATGGGCCAGCTATTGAACACTCGAACCAATCCCATGAACCCATTGCCCTCAATCGGTGATCGCGTCCGCACGGATTCAACGGTCGCCCTCCTACGCGAGCCAGCCTTCGCACTGCTGTCTCGCATCCAAGACGCAAACCCGTCCGATCAGGTCCGCGCCCTGTTTCTGGTTGCAGCCGTGATCTCCGACGCCATCGGCATCGACGGCCACGACGCACTGAACAGCGCGAAGCGAATGCTCTCGACGGCGGAAGGTCCGCACACCGTCCACGTCCAAGCGATCCGCGATTATGCTGACGGCGAGTTGCGCCACATTGAGTGAAGCCTGACGTAGATGTATTCGTCGCGCTGGCAGACCTGATGCTGTCGGACGCCGCGCACTTCCTCATGCCGACCGATCTGGCAGACGAGGCGTCCGCTTGGCTCCTGTCGCAAAGCATCCAGCACGAGTGGAATGATCTCTACATCATGGGGCGCGAGCCTACTGGCGGAACCCTGATCTCGATTCCCGACGACCTCGGCGCCCTCGCATTTAGGATGTGGGGGTCCGATGAAGTTGTCGGGCCTGTTTCTTTCTGCCCGCCACCTTCGCCTTGTTCCGACACGTCTCGCTGCACCAGCGACGTTTCATGCCCCGAACATAAGGCCGCTCAAACGTCTCGCCGCAATGACCGCAGGTAAGGGTTTCCGTGGTCCCGTTCTCAATCGGTCTACCGAGCTTGAGCCGGTATGACGCCTTCGTGGCGCATGTCCTTCCGCAATAGCGCGATCTCGACCGGGGGCTTTGATAGCTGTCTTCGCACGTCGCGCAGACCCGCTTAACTCCACAGGCCGCGCGCGGTTTGGAAGGCTCCACCGCATCACTCGGCCCGAGCAGTTCTTCGATCAATGAGGCCCAACGGCCCTCAACTTTGAGCATCCCATATTTAACCCGGATGCCCCTCCCATTTCCATTTTCACGAGGGCTTCTCGCCATGAGCAGACACCAGCCCGCCGGTCACGGCGTCCGCGACACCTTCCCGACCAACATCCCCGACCTCATCAAGTGGCTCGACACCTTCTGTCCCGAGCCTATGCCGCGCCCCGGCCAGACGATTGAGGAAGTGATGTTCGCGGCCGGTCGCCGCGATCTCGCGCGACAACTTCAACGCCAGTTCGAACGATCTCTTGAGCGGCCGAACGCCCTCTAACGGAGACCGCTCATGTGTTCCCTTTTCAAGAAACCGAAGGTGGTTTCTGCGCCGGTCGCGGCTGACGCCCCGATCCTTCGCAACCCCTATCTCGACGGCCTCGACGCCGTTGTCCGCGCCCGTCAGAGCGGTGTTCGCTCCCTGACGATCCGCAAGGCCACGGGCACACCGACCGTCCCCGGCGCCACGACTACACCGTCCAACCCGACGCTTCCGGCAACGCCGAACGTCGCCACCGGAAACACTCTCTCCGACCTCGCGCGCCCGTCACTGGCGATCACGAGCAGAACCCTCTCTTCGAAAGTCTAACCCTACCGCATGAAGACCGCAGCAGCGCGTTTCAGCGCGCTGTCGGTCGCCCGCAACTCCGTTCTGGAGAAGGCGCGTGAGGCATCGCGGCTGACCATTCCCGGCCTGATTCCAGAGATCGGCCAGAATGAACATTACAGCCCGACCCAACCCTATCAGTCGGCGGGCGCACACGGCCTCCGAAGCCTCTCGGCGCGGTTGCTCTCGACCCTGTTTCCGACCTCGGTTCAGTTCTTCCGACTGGAACTCGACGCCTTCGCGGCGGCGCAGCTTCAGGCCGACAAGAACGACGTAGACACCCGCCTGTCGCAGGTGAACTCGTGAACAGCCGTTCTTCGAATGGGTCTCCGATAGCCGCATTCGGCTGACCTACCCGGCGATCACGAACAGCATCCTCAAGATCAGCCGCGTCACGCCGATCTCGGCCGCAGCCGTCGAGTTCCAGAACGGCGCCACCCTGACGAAAGAGGAACTGAACCGCGCCGTTCAACAGCTTCTCTACCGGCTCCAAGAACAAGACGATTTCCTGAACGACAGCCTCGACCGCGCGATGGTCAGGCTCGGGGATCACCTCGGCGTCGTGACCACGCCCGACGCCATCGTGGACGAACTGATCCTGACCTCGGAAATGGGAGAGGGTGCGCTCAACCGTTTCCGAGACGCCCTCGCCAGCATCGACCTTTCGGCCGAACGCATTCTCGAACAGGCGTTCACCCTTTCCGATCAGGCGTTCCGAACCGACACCCTCGACGGGATCGTGGCGAACACGACGGCCCGCACCAACAGCCTCGAACTTCGCGTCGATACAATCACCGATCTGGTGGACTCGCTCGTCAACTTTGAGGACGGGACAGGGATTGCCACGGTCATCCAGAACGAGGCGCAAGAGCGCGTCGCTGGCGATACCGCTCTGGCATCGACCCTCGCTCTCATCGGGGCAAGGAACGGCGCGAACAACGCATTCGTGCTGGACCTCAACACCGTTCGGGTCATTGGAAGCGCGCCCTGCCATGTGTCGTTCGCCATGCCGCTGCCGTTCAACTGAACGGACTGGATGACGGTCCCGCCTTCAGTCCCGCGAGACCGGACAAGCTGGACGACGGCCACGAACGATCCGCCCGCGTTGTGGGTGAATGTCCCATAAGCGTTGAAGTCGATGTCGATGGGGCTGTCCGCCTTTTCGACCCCGATCCAAACGCCGTGAATACGGGTCGGCGTGGTGTTGTTGAGCGTGATCGTGGCCGCGTTGTAGGCGGCTTCGGTGTTGCTGACGGTGTTGTTGACCAGTCGCGTGTGATTGATCGAGCCAGTGACAAGAAGGTCGCCGTAGATTTCGACGTTCGAGTTGAAGCGAACCCGGCCGTTGACCAGCGACATGATCTTGACCGGCGATCCGCCGCCGGGGGCGACAAACGACATCTCGTCAGCGACGAAAGCCAGTGATCCAAACGAACCGTTGTTGTTCGCTGTGATCCCCGTGATGTGGCCGTTGGAGTTGAGGGCGATGCTCCACCGTGCGTTCAGCCCATCCGTCACCTCCGAAAGCGTGGTGATCGACGCCGTGTGCGCTCCGACCGTGTTCTGCACGGTCTGAAGCGTCTGGGAGAGCGCGTTGTCACCGTTGATCCGTGCGGTGCGTTCATCGACCACGGAGGCCGAGACGTTTCCGATGGATGTGTCGATGCCAGACAGGCGAGTGCCGAGCGTCCAGCCCGGCCCGACTTCGACCCGGTTGAGGTCCAGCGTGAAAATGGACTGATTGTTGCGGAAGGCGCCAAGGACGGCGAACTGTTGGGCGATGGCCCCGTCTGCGGTTGCCCGAGCCGTGGCCTCGTTTTGGATGGCCGTCGAGTTCTGACCGACCTGAACGGCCAGCGATTGACGAGCTTGAGCTTCCGCCTGATCGGCCGCAACGCGAGCGTTCGTTTCGGTCAGGACCGCCGCCGCGATGTCACCGGCGATCTTCGTCGCCAATGCCGTTCGCTGCGCCGCTTCTGCTGACACCGCGTCGGTCCGGGCCGTGACTTCGGTCGCGATGGCGGCAGTGTTGTCGTCAGTCTTCGCCCCGACGCTATCAATGCGTTGGGACAAAGATTGGTCTTGGCTGGCCCGCGTGGTCGCCTCGCTCGTGACGAGGGCCTGTGCGTTGGTCCCGGCCGTCGCCACCATCTGGTTCAGGCGTTGGGTGAAGGACTCCGTGGGACCGACGAGAACCTTGTTCAGGTCCAGCAGGAAGGCGGTATTGTTGGCGTTCTTGGCGCCCAGCAGCGACAAGGTTTGAGCCAGCGCGCCATCGGCGTTCGACCGTGCGATTTGCTCGGCCGTGATGCTTGAATCGATGCCGTTCGCCCGCGCGATGAGAACATCGATCTTGGCAGCTTCCGCCGAGATCGCGGTCGCCCTCGTCGTCGATTCCGTGATGATCTTGGCGGCGTTGTCGTCGGCCTTGGCGGTGATCGCCGACAGGCGTTGTGCAAGGCTCTCTGTGCCGGAGAAGTTCCTCGACCGTCCGGGCGAGGCTGGGAACTGGCACTACTACGTCCAAATCTACTTCAGTTCCGGCATGTCCACCCAGACCGTGACCGCCCGCTACGGCAAGGTCACGGAGATGAAGAACAACACCTCGTCGCTCGGCGGCGGCACTGGCTCGGGCGGCGGCGTCGGATCAGGTGGCGGATCATCGGGAGGCGGCGGCG